>NZ_JBEXPH010000076.1:0-38407 GCF_040611955.1 Streptomyces sp. NPDC006510
ACGGGAGATCACCCGTGACCTCTCCCGATCCCGTCGCTGCTGTAGCGCAGCGGCTCGGCCACCGAGGCGAGCGCCTCCGCGGCGCTCGCCTCGGGTCCGACCCGCGCACAGGCGGTGCGCAGCGCGGGCGGTGTCTCACCGGCCGGGGCGTCCGCGGCCGTGCCCGGGTCGATGACGAGGGCGATCCGCTTGGTGCCGTCCTCGGCCGGGGTGTCCGCGCAGATCTTCGCGAAGTCGGGGGCGCGGCGCGGCTTCGCCGATTCCTGGGAGTCCTCGCTGACCGAGAACCGGAAGCCCTGCACCGCCCCGTCGTCCGGGCGGACCAGGGACGGGCCCTGAGTGGCGTAGGTCCAGCCGGAGCCCGAGCTCTCCCAGAACGACCAGTACCGGTACCCGGCCGCCTGGGCCGGGCCCGCGCCGAGCACGGCCAGGACGGCGCCCAGGACCAGCAGCGCGCCGGTCCTTCCCGTGCGCCTCACGGCTGCTGGTTCTTCCGGCGGCCACTGATCAGGAAGAACGCGCCCGCCGCGACGACGAGGGCGATGCCGATGTACCACCACACGCCGCCGATCACGTCGTCGCCGCTGTGCACCTGGTCCTTCTCCGTGGCCTCGTACCCGGTGTCGGCGGACGGGTCGGGCGTCACGACGGCGGCGGGCTCGGGGCCGGCCGCGTTCAGCCGGGCGACCAGGTCGACGCCGCCGAAGTCCCGGGCGTTGTCGCCGGTCGCGTGGGCGGCCAGGATCAGCTGGGCGTAGGCGGCGGGACCGTTCTGTCCGGCCCAGTCCGCGGAGTGCTTCTTCAGCCAGCCGATGGCCTTGGCCGCCTTGTCCTGGTGGCCGGCCGCGGACAGCGCGACGACCGCGTCCGCGGTGTTGCCGAAGTCGGGCTGCGGGGTCGTCTCGGTGGCGCCGGGCATCGGCGGCTGGTTCAGGTGACCGCTCCCGGCGAGGGCGCCGGCGAGGTAGTGGGCGCCGTTCTGGGCGGCCTGCTCGGGCGTGCGGACCGCACCGGACCGGCAGACGGGCGCCTTGCCCGCGGCGTTGTTCCCGACGGCCATGGCCTTGCCCATCGTGCCGAGCACGGCGGCCGCGGTGGCGTCCGCGTTCGCGGCGAGCTTCCCCTTCTTGTCGGGCTGGTAGGCGAAGGCGCCACCGTCCTCGCCGCCGCACGGGATCGCGAGCGCGAGCAGCGGGTCGTAGGGAGTCCTGCCGCCGGGGGTCGTGATGTCCGTGAGCCGCTGCCCCTGCCGGGCGAGGGCGCCGATCACCAGGGAGGTGGAGTTGGCGTCACTGGGCGCGCCCGCGGTGTAGCCCCAGCCGCCGTCCTCGTTCTGTACGGACTTCAGCCAGCGCACCGAGTTGTTCACGGTCTCGCGGTGCCCGCCCACCTCGACCAGCGCCTGGGCGGCGGCCGCGGTGGCATTGGTGTCCCGCACCGTCTTCGCGTCGCACGGCTTGGAGACATCGGGCCGGAACGCGGCGTAGGAGCCGTCGGCGCACTGCTGGGAGATCAGCCAGTCCACCGACTTCGCGGCCGGTGTGACCCCTTCGAGCCGCTGGGCGAGGAAGGCCAGTGACTGCCGCCACACCCCGTCGTAGGTGGGGTCCTTCGTGCCGTACAGCCCGGCAGGCAGCGCGACGGACGGCGAGGGCGACGGGGACGGCGCTGCGACCGCGACCGGCGCGACGGCCGCGCAGAGCACGGCGGCGGTGGCGGCGAGCGTTGCTGCGCTGCGGCGTACGGTCATGGCGGGCGGGGCCTCTCCTGCGGGGTTAACCGGGCACAGGCACGCTCAGGCACCAGGCTCCGGCTCCGTATACCTCGACGGTGCCGACCACCGGGGGTCGGTGGTGCGAGCCGGTCACGACCGCGGACAGGGCATTCCGACTCACCGCTGTGTCAGCGGCTCACGGCTGCGTGGTCAGTGCCGGATTCGCACCGGCTTCCCCCTGAACGGGCATGATGACGACCCGCACACTCTACCGGGCGGGTCGGGGCGGGGGCCGGGCCGGGAGGAGCGCCCCTGATCACACCGAGACGTACGTCACGCCGGACCCGTCCCGCACGTCGGGGCACCCCGCCTTGCCCGGCACGGTCACACCGCGATGTACGTCACCGGCCCGCTCCCCGGCACCGCCTCCGCGCGCCCGAGCTTCACCAGCCGCCGCAGATGCGCCTCCGCCTCCGAGACGGCGATGTTCCGGGAGCCGTGCGGGATCTGCTCCCAGGGCCGGTTCCACTCCATCCGCTCGGCCAGCTCCCACGGCGTCAGCGGTTCCGCCAGCAGCCCGAGCAGCCCGGTCAGCCGCTCCTCGTGATGCCCGAGGAGCTCCCGTACCCGCCCCGCCGCATCGGTGAAGGCGTACTGATGGGC
Organism: Streptomyces sp. NPDC006510; assembly: GCF_040611955.1. Lineage (NCBI taxonomy): Bacteria > Bacillati > Actinomycetota > Actinomycetes > Kitasatosporales > Streptomycetaceae > Streptomyces > Streptomyces sp. NPDC006510. Next base: position 2,378 of record NZ_JBEXPH010000076.1, read on the forward strand.
GGGCAGCACCTCGGCGACCCCGAGCCTGCCGATGCGCTCCAGCGAGTCGAGGTAGTCGCCGAGGGGATCGGTGACCGTCGCGTCGTCCGGGTCCTCGTACAGCCCGATGTGCGGACTGATCCCCGGCAGCAGGTGATCCCCCGAGAAGAGCCGCCCCCGGCCCGGCAGATTCCCCGGATGCTCCTCCTCCAGGTGCAGGCACACATGCCCCGGCGTGTGCCCCGGCGTCCAGATCGCCCGCAGCCTGCGCCCCGCCAGATCCAGCAGCTCACCGGGCACGATCTCCCGGTCCGGCAGCGCGGCCCGCAACCCGGGCAGGGTCCGCATCCGCGCCCCGCCCGCCGCGGCGGCCCGCAACGGCGCGAGGTGCTCCTCGGGCGCTCCGACCGCGGTGAGCTTGGCCGCGAGATAGGTCAGCCACCTGCCGGGTCCGGACTCCCGGGTGCGGCGCACGATCGCGGTGTCGGCCGCATGCATGGCGATCCAGGCCCCGGAGGCCTCGCGCACCTGGCCGGAGAGCCCGTGGTGGTCGGGGTGGTGGTGGGTGATGACCACACCGTGGATGTCGGCCATCCCCGTCCCGACGGCGGCGAGTCCGGCGCCGAGCGTGTCCCACGCCTCGGGGTCGTCCCATCCGGTGTCGATCAGGACCGGTCCCCGATCGGTGTCCAGGACGTGCACGAGGGTATGGCCCAGCGGATTGTCCGGGATGGGCACCTTGATGCTGTGCACGCCCCCGCCATGGTCGGTCACCTGCGTCATGAGGTCCCCATCTCTCTCGGCGACGTGCGGCTGTGGTGCGTCGCGCCCATTGGGGGCGCACCGCGCCCACTGTAACGAGAACTTGTTCCAGTAGTAGCCCTGGTCGACTATCTCGTCCGGTCCGCTGCCGCGGCCGTGGACTCCTGGAACTGGAACTGGTATCAGTTCTGACACAGAGTCAGATGCTGAGTCGGATACTGAGTCGGGTGACGCACCGGGCCGCGGGAGGCAGCAGCCATGACCGAGCTTGTCGAACACGGAAAACTGTTCATCGGCGGGGAGTTGGCCGATCCGCTGGGCCGGGATGTGATCGAGGTCGTCTCGCCCCACACCGAACAGGTCATCGGCCGGGTGCCGCACGCCTGCGAGGCGGATGTGGACCGGGCCGTCGCCGCCGGGAGGCGGGCGTTCGACGAGGGGCCGTGGGCCCGGATGACCCTGGACGAGCGGATCGCGGTGGTCACCCGGATCAAGGACGGGTTCGCCGTGCGGTACGAGGAGATCGCCCGGGTCATCAGCTCGGAGAACGGCACCCCGTACACGTCGAGCGTCATGGTGCAGGCGCTCGCCGCGATGATGGTGTGGGACGCGGCGATCACCGTCGCCCGCGAATTCCCGTACGAGGAGCGGCGGGCCGGGGCGCTCGGGCCGTTGCTGGTGCGCCGGGAGCCGGTCGGGGTGGTCGCGGCCGTCGTGCCGTGGAACGTTCCGCAGTTCACCGCCGCCGCCAAGCTCGCGCCGGCGCTGCTGGCCGGCTGCTCCGCGGTGCTCAAGGTCTCGCCCGAATCCCCGCTGGACGCCTACATCCTGGCCGAGATCGCCGCCGGGGCCGGGCTGCCGGAGGGGGTGCTGTCGATCCTTCCGGCCGACCGCGAGGTCAGCGAGTACCTGGTCGGGCATCCCGGCGTCGACAAGGTGTCGTTCACCGGGTCCGTGGCCGCCGGGCGCCGGGTGATGGAGGTCGCCTCGCGCAACCTGACCCGCGTCACACTGGAGTTGGGCGGCAAGTCGGCCGCCGTCATCCTCCCCGACGCCGATCTGGACGCCGCCGTCGCGGGCATCGTCCCCTTCGCCTGGATGATCAACGGCCAGGCGTGCGTGGCCCAGACCCGCATCCTCGTCCCGCGCTCCCGCTACGACGAGACGGCCGAGGCGTTCGCCGCCGCGGCGGGGGCGCTGAAGGTCGGCGACCCGCTCGACCCCGCCACCGAACTCGGCCCCCTCGTCGCGCAGCGCCAGCAGCGGCGCTCGCTCGCATACATCCGGATCGGGCAGGACGAAGGCGCCAAGATCCTCACCGGCGGGGGCCGTCCGGCGTCCCAGGATCGGGGCTGGTACGTCGAACCGACCCTCTTCGGGGACGTCGACAACTCCATGCGCATCGCCCGCGAGGAGATCTTCGGCCCCGTCATCTGCCTGCTGCCGTACGGCGACGAGGACGAGGCCGTACGGATCGCCAACGACTCCGACTACGGGCTCAGCGGCAGCGTCTGGACCGCCGACACCGAACGCGGCATCGACATCGCCCGCCGGGTCAGGACCGGCACGTACAGCGTGAACACCTTCAGTCTCGACATGCTCGGCCCGTTCGGCGGGTACAAGAACTCCGGCCTGGGGCGGGAGTTCGGGCCCGAGGGGTACGGCGAGTACTTCGAGCACAAGATGATCCACCTGCCGGCCGGATACGGGGAGGCGTGATGAGGGACCGCTGGGCCGTGGAGGTCGACCGGGGAATCTGCATCGGCTCCGGGATGTGTCTGAACCACGCGCCGGGCCGGTTCGCGCTGGACTCCGCCCGGCAGTCCCGCCCGTCGGCCCCGGAGACCGACGCCGACGAGAAGGTCCTCGCGGCCGCCGAGGGGTGCCCGGTCGAGGCGATCACGATCACGCTGACCGATTCGGGGGAGGTCGTCTTCCCGCCGGAGGAGTAGGCGGGAAGACCTGACCGCGCCGGACACCGCTCAGGTCGCACACCCGCTGTCCGCGATCACGAAGTACCCCGCCGGTGACTCCTTCAGGGTGTGGGTGACGAAGACGTTGTACAGGCCCATGTTCTCGTCGGAGCCGTTGGCGTACACGGAACCGCCCGCGGTGCGGGCCCGTCCCGCCGTCACGTGCGCGTAGTTGGTCGCGGTGAAGCATCGCGCCGGTGTGCCGCCGGTCGTGGTCGCCGTCACCTGGGGCGAGGCGGTGCCGGGCGTGCCCGATCCGTCGATCGCCGCCACCGTGTAGCGGTACGCCGTGCCGGCGGTGAGACCCGGGTCCGTGTACGAAGTGGAGTCGGTGGTGGCGACCTTCGTACCGTTGCGGTGCACCGCGTACGAGCCCGCGCCCGCGACCGCGTCCCAGGACAGCGAGGCGCTGTTCGCCGTGACGGCGGTGACATGCAGGCCGGACGGGGCGGGAAGCTGCTCCCCGCCGCCGGGAACGTCCCGGTCCAGGCCCCAGAAGACGCCCGTGTAGTACGTCGAGCAGATGGCGTTCAGGAAGTAAGCGGCCGTGCTCCCGCACTGCTCGGTGCCCGAGCCGGGGCTCACGGCCAGGCCGTGGCCCATGCCGGAGACGGAGTACGTGGCCACCGCGGGGTTTCCCGAGGCGTCGTTGTAGATGCTGCGCGTCGTGTTGCCGGGGAGGGTGTCCGTGGACGACGGGGTCTGGCCGATGCCCCAGACATCCGTCCACTGGTCGCGCAGGGCCGTGGCGTTGGCGGGGTACACGGTGTAGTCGGCGGTGCCCTGCCAGATCGCCACCCGGGGCCAGGGGCCCGAGTACCCGGGGTAGGCGCCGCGCACCTTGTCGCCCCACTGCGCGGGCGTCAGCTTCTGCGGCCCGGTCTGGCAGCCGGACGCGCCCACCTGGCTCGTCGCGCACTGGGCGGGCAGGCCCGAGGCCACGGAGCCGCCCGCGAACACGTCCGGGTACGCGGCCAGCAGATCGGCCGTCATGCCGCCGCCCGCCGAGAGGCCGGTGACGTACACCCGGCGGCCGTCCGAGCCGTACTGCTGCTTCGCGTACTCCACCATCTGCACGATCGAGGCGGCCTCGCCCTTGCCCCTGGTGTCCTCGGCCGGGTCGAACCAGCCGAAGCAGGACAGGGCGTTGTTGGCTGCCGTGGTCTGCGGGAAGACCACGGCGAAGCCCCACAGATCGGCGTACTTCGGCCAGCCCGAGGCCGTGTAGTAGTCGTTCGCGGTCTGCGTACAGCCGTGCAGGGCGACGACCAGTGGCGCGTTCGCGGGCAGGGACGCGGGGGCGTACTCGTACATCTGGAGGTTGCCGGGGTTCGAACCGAAGCCGGTGACCTGTTGCAGACCACCGGCGGCAGCGGCCGGCTGTACGGCTCCGGCAGCGCTCAGCGTCGCCGCGACGAGGGCGAGAGCGGCCGTGGAGGCGACGCGCCGGAGCAGGCGTCGCAGGATCGATGGGCGCACGGGTGCCTCCTGTTGGGGCTGGTCCGGATCTTCGGACGGTGTGGGGGGAGCAGGGGCTGTGGGGCGGACGCTAAAGGGCGGGGGCGTCCGCGCCCATGGGCCCGGCGGACACTCCCGGCTCCCGGCTGTGTGCGGCATCGCCGTTGCGCGCCCGGGAGGCCCTTGTCCCGGAGCGCACTCCACCATGCAGACTCCCGGCCAGCAGGTGGTCCTGGCCTGGCTCATCGGCGGCGAGATCCCGTTCGTCCCGCTGGTCGGCGTCTCCTCGGTGGCACAGCTGGACGAGAGCCTGGCCGCGGTGGACCTGGAGCTGACCGCGGAGCAGCGGGCGGCGCTGGACGCGGCGCACTGACGACCCGCCGCCGGACCCGCCCCATGTGCGCCACCACCATGCCGGTGTACGACGGTGTGTGCACCGGCCCCGTGTGACGTGGGCCCCGGCCTCCTTACGGTGACGGCCATGGAGACTCCTCAGCGCCCGGACCCCGGGCCCGCCCCGCTCACCGTTCCGCCGCCCGCCACCGATGCCGCGCCGTCCCCCTCGGACCGGCTGCTCGCCGGGCGCACCGCCCTGGTGACCGGCGCCGCGAGCGGGATCGGGCGGGCCTGCGCCGAGGCCCTGTCGGCCGCCGGCGCGCATGTGCACGTGGTGGACAAGGCCGCCGACGCCGCGAAGAGCCTGGCGCAGGAGATCGGCGGGACGGCGTGGGTGGTCGATCTCTCCGTCCCCGACGCGGTGGACACGCTGCCCGCCGACGTGGACGTCGTGGTCAACAACGCCGGGCTCCAGCACGTCGCCCCCGTGCACGAATTCCCGCCGGACCGCTTCGCGCTGATCCAGCGCGTCATGGTGGAGACCCCGTTCCGCATCTTGCGCCGGACCCTGCCGGGCATGTACGAACGCGGCTGGGGGCGCGTGGTCAACATCTCGTCGGTGCACGGACTGCGGGCCAGCCCCTACAAATCGGCCTATGTGACGGCCAAGCACGCACTGGAGGGACTCAGCAAGGTGGTCGCGCTCGAAGCGGCGGAGCACGGGGTGACGAGCAACTGCGTCTGCCCCGGGTACGTACGCACCCCGCTGGTCGAGAACCAGATCGCGGACCAGGCCCGTACCCACGGCATCTCCGAGGAGGAGGTGGTGGGCCGGGTCATGCTGGAACGCAGTGCGATCAAGCGGCTGATCGAGCCCGACGACGTCGCCGAGGCCGTGCTGTGGCTCTGCGGTCCGCGCACCGGGCACATCACCGGAACCTCGCTCTCCATGGACGGCGGCTGGACCGCCAACTGACCCCCCGCCCCCTACGAATGCCGACCACCCATGTCTGAACCGTCCACCTCCGCCGCGCCCCATCTGCGACGCCTGCTCGACCTGCTGGCCGACGACGCCCCAGCCGAGGCGCTGGGCGCCGTCTCCTCGCAGGCGCGTGCCGCCGGGGTGCCCGCCGACGATCTGGCGGAGGTGGAGCGGGCCACCGCCGCCGCCCTGCGGATCAGGGGCGCGCTGCGCCAGCACCGCCGCCGCGAGCTCCAGCTCACCGCGCTCTTCGACACCGCGGGCGACCTGGCCGCCTCCCGCGACCTGGACGAGGTGCTGAAGGCGATCGTCCGCCGGGCCAGGATGCTGCTCGGCACGGACACCGCGTATCTCACCCTCCCCGACGAGGAGGCGGGGGACACCTACATGCGGGTCACCGACGGGTCGGTGTCGGTGTCCTTCCAGCGCCTGCGGCTGGAGCTGGGCGAAGGGCTCGGCGGGCTGGTGGCGCAGACCGCGAGCCCGTATGCCACCCACGACTACCGCACCGACGACCGCTTCCACCACACCCGCAACATCGACTCCGCGGTGCTGGACGACGGGCTCGTCGCCATCCTGGGCGTGCCGCTGCTCCTCGGCTCCAGCCGCGGCGACACCGGAACGGTCATCGGCGTCCTCTTCGCCGCCGACCGCGCGTCCCGCGTCTTCAGCCCCGACGAGGTCGCCCTGCTCTGCTCGCTCGCCGCGCACGCCGCGATCGCCATCGACACCGCCCGCGCACTCGCCGACACCCGGTCGGCACTGGACGAACTGGCGCAGGCGAACGCCGAGTTGGCGGAGGCCAACGCGGCGGTACGGGCGCACTCGGCGGCCATGCGACGGGCCGAGGAGTCCCACGACCGGCTGACCGACCTGGTGCTGCGCGGCCGGGACGTCAAGGATGTCGCGGCGGCGGTCGCGGGGCTGCTGGACTCCCCGCTGACCATCCACGACCCGGGTGGGCGGCCCCTGGCGGCCGTCCGGCCCGACGGCGCGGACTTCGCCGCCGACGGCATGGACGCCGGATGGCTGGCCGAGACCGCCGAGGAATCCCGTACCGGCGCCCGCGCCGTGCACCGCGACGGCCGGTGGATCTGCGCGGTGCTCGCCGGGCGGGAACTCCTGGCCGGACTCGTTCTGCATCGGCGCGGGCAGCTCGACGACTCCGACCGGCGGCTGTTCGAACGCGCCTCGGTGGTCACCGGACTGCTTCTGCTGCTGCGGCGCACGGTCGCCGAGACCGAGAACCGGATACGTGGGGAGCTGATCACCGATTTGCTGACCGAACCGGACCGCGACCCGGCCGGACTCACCGAACGCGGCCGGCGTCTGGGCGTCGACCTCGACCGCCCGCATCTGCTGCTGGTGGCCGAGGCCGGGGCCCGGGAGAAGCTGGCCCCCGCCGCGATGCGCTATCTGTTCGGCGGGGACATCCACGGGGTGAGCGCGGAACACGCCGGGGCCGTGGTGCTGCTGGTGGAGGCGGGTGACCCCGGACCGGCCGCGGGCGAGGCGGCCCGCGCGGCGGCGGCCCAGCTCGGTCAGCTCGCCCAGACCCCCGTCACCGTTGCCGCCACCGGCCCGGCGCGCGGCGCCCGGGAGCTGGCCGCCGCGTACGGGGAGGCCGCCCGCTGCCTGCGCGCGATGCGGGTCCTCGGGCGCGCGGGGGAAGGGGCCTGTGTCGAGGAACTCGGCTTCCTGGGCGTGGTGCTGGGCAACGCGCAGGACGTCGACGGCTTCGTCTCGGCGACGCTCGGGCCGCTGCTGGAGTACGACGCGCAGCGCGGCACGCACCTGGTGCGCACCCTTGGCGCCTACTTCCGGTCCGGGGGCAGTCTCGTCCGCGCCAAGGACGAACTCCACGTGCACGTCAACACGGTGGTGCAGCGGCTGGACCGGGTGCAGGTGCTGCTGGGACGCGACTGGAACGAGCCGGGGCGGGCCCTGGAGCTGCAACTCGCCTTGCGGCTGCATCTGTTGACGGGCGGCCGGGAGCGGTAGCCGCCCGGCCGCCCCCGGCGTGAGGGTGTCCTCAGGTCGCTGGGCAGGCCCAGCGATGTCCTCAGGCGCCGGACAGGTCCAGCAACCGGCGCGCGATTTCCTTGCCGCCCGCGTCCCCCGTCAGCACCGTGTAGTGGTTGACGTCCCGGACCGCCACCGGCGTCACCCGGGTACCCCCGAGGTCCGCCGCCGCCAGCCGGGCCTCGTCGTACAGGCCCTGCTCCTCGTCCATCAGGCCGCGCTGCGCCCACAGCAGCGTCGCCGGAACGGGCAGCTTCCGTACCGCCGTCAGCACCTCCTCGTCGAAGAGGCCGATGCCGTCGGTGCGCACCGCCTCGATCCGGCAGGTGGACCGCATGGCGGGTTCGTCCCCGGTCAGGTCGCGCTGGATGTACGCGTCCACCTCGTCCGACCAGGCATCCGCGAACGCGGGGTGCGCCTGCCAGAACGAGCGGTACGCGGCCCGGTCCGGGAAGGTCATCGACAGCCGGTCCATGGCCGGGCCGATCACGGCGGTCATCAGCTCGTCCGGCGCCAGGTGCGTGGGGGCGGGGAAACCGATGCCGCCGTCGACCAGCAGCAGCGGCCCGAACCGCTCCGGGTGCCGTACGGCGGCCAGCGCCGCCACGAACGCGCCCATCGAATGGCCCGCCAGCACCACCCGGCCCGGGGCCAGCGCCGCGGCCACGGCGGCCACGTCGTCGGCGTGCGCCGCGATCCCGTACGGACCCGGCAGCGCCGAACTCCCGGCCCGGCCGCGCAGATCCGGCGCGACCAGCGTGACGCGGCCGCCCAGCAGCCTCGCCACCGGCCCCCAGGACAGCGCGTTGGCGGTGATGCCGTGCAGGGCGACGACGACCGGGGCGCCGGGCTTCCGGGCCGGCCACCGGAGTGCCGCCAACTCGCCCCCGGTCACGGGTACTCGTACCTCTTCGTAAGCGATCACGGGCGTCCGTTCTCCTTCCGGGACTTCCTGTCCATGGGTGCTTCGGTGCCGGCGGGCCCGCGGCGTGCCGCGGCCAGCCGGGACGGCAGCCGGGCCAGGCCGCCGGGCAGCAGGTGTACCACGGCCACGAACAGCACACCCAGCAGGAACAGCGGCTGGGAGAGCGGCACCCGCAGCACCGCGGGCAGCTCGGCGACCGCGCCCGAACCGGCCAGATCACCGAGCCGGTGATCGGCCCAGGTGTAGAGGATGCCGCCGGCCATCGGCCCCCACCGGGTGCCGGAGCCGCCGAGCACCACCATCACCAGCAGGGACAGCGTGAAGTCGGAGGTGGTCGTCTGGGGGGTCGAGCCGCCGGTGAGCAGCAGGTGCACCAGACCGCCCAGCGCGGCCAGGGCGCCCGCCAGGACGAAGGCCGTGAGCTTGAATCCGTACGGTTTCAGCCCCAGCACCTCCACCCGGCGTTCGTTCTCCTTGATGCCCTCCCAGACGCGTCCGGTGGGGGAGTTGACCGCCCGGTGGACGACGGCGAGGGTGAGGACCAGATAGGCGAGCGCCAGCCAGTAGAGGTTCGCGGTGTGCTCGATGCCCACGAGCCCGGACGGCAGCAGATCGGCGGGGGCGGCCCGCCCCTCTTCGCCGCCGGTCAGACCGCCGGGGTTGCGGGAGACCAGGATCGATCCCGCCTGGGCGAACGCCAGCGTCACCATGGAGAAGCCGATGCCGGTGACCCGCAGGCTCACCGACCCCAGGACCAGCGCGAGCGCGATCCCGCAGCCGACGCCGAGCAGCGCGGACACGGCGAACGGGAGTCCCGCCTCCAGCAGGAACATGTTCGTGGCGTAGCTGCCCGCCGCGAAGTACAGCGCGTGCCCGAAGGAGAGCAGCCCGGTGCGCCCGAGCAGCAGGTCGTAGCCGGTCGCCAGCGCGCCGAACAGCAGGCAGGTGGCGAGGAGTTGGAGGCTTCCCGGGCTGCCGAGCGGACCGTCCAGGAGCCCCGGCAGCGGCAGCGCGCTGTAGGGGGCGAGGGCCAGGACCAGCAGTGCGGCGGCGGGCCACCAGCGGCGCAGCAGCCGGGCGGTGTTCCCGGGGGCCCGCGCGGCCGTGGGGTCTTCGCCGGTGCGGCGGTGTGTCTCGGTGGCGGTGCTCACGCGAGCCTCCCGGTCAGTCCGCGCGGCCGTACGAGCAGCAGCGCGGCGAGCAGGACGACGACGGCCAGATCGCCGAGACCCGCTGCGGTGTAGTAGTTGGCGAACTGCTGGACCAGGCCGATGACGACGGACGCCACGGCGGCGCCGCTCACCGACCCCATGCCCCCGGTGACCACCACGACGAACGCGAAGATCAGCAGCGAGGTGCCCTGACGCGGGTCGACCGAGCCGAAGTACAGGCCGCCGAGCGCCCCGCCCAGTGCGGCCACGCAACCGCCGATCGCGAAGACGAGCGTGAACGCCTTGCGCACGTCGATGCCGAGTGCGGTGACCATCGCCCGGTCCTCGACCCCGGCCCGTACGACCAGGCCGTGCCGGGTGCGGCCGAGAAAGAGCCGCAGCGCCACGAGCACGACGACCGCCGCCGCGACCAGGACCAGCCGGTTGACCGGTACCTGGGCGCCGAACAGGCCGAAGGTGCCGGACAGCGCCTTCGGACCCGGGAAGGTGCGGGCGTCCGAGCCCCAGATGCCCGAGAGGAGGGCCGGGACGGCGAGCCCCACCCCGACCGTGGCGAGGACCTGCTCGCGCGGCCGGGTGTAGAGCGGCCGGACGACGGCGAGTTCCAGCAGCACGGCGGCCGCGGTGCCCACCGCCGTACCGAACAGGACCGCGAGGGCGAAGCCCGCCCCGTCCGGACCGGCGCCGGGCAGATTCCCGGAAGCCGCCCACCAGGTGCCGTACGCGCCGATGGACAGCAGCGCCCCGTGCGCGAAGTTGAGCACGTCCATCAGGCCGAAGATCAGTGAGAGTCCCGATGCGATCAGGAAGTAGAGGGCTCCCAGACCGAGTCCGGTCATGGTGAGCAGAACGACGGTGGACATCAGGAATCCGCCTCCACGGAAGGTGATTCGGTGGGCGGGCCGTGTCCGACGCCCAGCAGTCGCCGTGCCGTCTCCGCGTCGCCCAGCAGTTCGGCGGCCGGTCCCTGATGGGCCGTCCGGCCGTCGGCGAGCACCGCACAGTGCAGGGCCAGACGCCGTACGACGGCGAGGTTCTGCTCCACGAGCAGCACCGGCACCGCCTCGGCGGCCCGCTCCAGCACCTGGGCGACCTCGGTGACCACCTTCGGCGCCAGACCCTTGGTGGGTTCGTCGGCGATGATCAGCCGGTTCCCGTTGAGCAGGGTGCGGCCGATGGCCACCATCTGCTGCTGCCCGCCGGACAGCGTTCCGGCCAACTGCCGCTCGCGGCGCCTCAGTTCGGGGAACAGCTCATGGACGAGCGGGTACGCGGGTTCGCCCGCGCCGCGCCGCTCGGCCAGGCGCAGGTTCTCCGCGACGGTCAGCCCGGCGAAGATGCCCCGGTCCTCGGGGGCGTAACCGATGCCCAGCCGCACCACGGTGTGGGTGGGCATCGACACGGTCTCCTCGCCGTCCAGCCGTACGCTGCCGCTGCGCGGGACGAGGCCGAGGACGCCGCGTACGGTCGTGGTCTTCCCGGCGCCGTTGCGGCCGAGGAGCGCGGTCACTCCCTGCCGGGCGACGTCCAGGTCGACGCCGTGCAGGATGTGCCGGCCGCCGATCAGGACCCGCAGGTCCCGTACGGCGAGCAGGGTCCCGGTCGTCACAACCCCTCCCCGAGATAGGCCTGCTGGACGGTCGGGTCGGCGGTCACTGCCTCGGGGGTGTCCAGCGCCAGCAGCCTTCCGTGGTGCATCACGGCGAGCCGGTCGGCCAGCCCCAGCAGGACGTCCATGTGGTGCTCGACCATCAGGACGGTGCGGCCCTCGTCCCGGTGCAGGGTGCGGATGAGTTCGGTCAGCGCGGGGACCTCCTCGGCACTGACCCCGGCCATCGGCTCGTCGAGCAGCATCAGCCGCGGCTCGCCCACCAGCAGCACCGCGAGCTCAAGCTTCCGCTTCTCGCCGTGCGACAGCTCGGACGCCGTCGCCCGTGCCCGGTGGCCGAGACCGGTGCGTTCCAGTACGCCGTCCACCTCGGCGGTGTAGCGGGACGCCCGCCGCCACAGCCGGTAGGAGCCGCCCCGGGCCGCCTGGGCGGCCAGCCGGACGTGGTCGGCCACGCTCATCGCCGGCCAGAGGCTGGACGTCTGGAACGTGCGGCCGATGCCGCGCCGCGCCCGTGCGTGCGCGGGGCTGCCCGTCATGTCCGTGCCGTCCAGCGCGATGGTGCCGGACGTGGCCGTGGTCAGCCCGCTGATCAGGTTGAACAGGGAGGTCTTGCCCGCTCCGTTGGGGCCGATGAAGGCCAGGAACTCGCCCTCGTGGACGCTCAGGGTGACGTCCTCGACGATCGTCGCCCCGCCGACGCCCCAGCCGAGCCCGGCCAGTTGGAGCACCGGGGCGGCGGTCCGCGCCCCGCCCGGGTGCTCCGCGGTGGTGTCCGGTACGGCCATCGGTCAGCCCGCCGAGGGCTTGGCGGGCGGTGCCACCTCGTCCATCGGCTCGGTGCTCACCAGCTCCGGCCGGGCACCGGCGCCCTTCCCCTTGAGCTTCGCGACGAACATCGGCTGCACCAGGGCGTGGTCCTCGGCCCGGACCTGCTCCTTGCCCTTCACTCCGTCGAAGCTCCAGCCCTCCAGGGCCTTCACCATGGCGGCGGTGTCGGTGGCGCCGCCCTCCTCGATCGCGCGCACCACCATCTGCGCGGCGGTGAAACCGTCGGGGGTGAACAGGTCCGGGGTGCCGCCGGCCTTCTTGACCGAGTCCAGCATGGACTTCTCCACGGCGTTGCCGCCGCCCGCGCCGGGGAAGTAGTGCGCCAGGAACGACACCTTGGAACCGGCGTCGCCGAAGACCGGGTACGAGGCCGTTCCGGCGAGGCCCGTGACGACCTTGGCCGCCTCCAGCACGCCCTGCTGGTCCAGCGCGGTCCACAGCGCCGGTGCGGTCGAGCCGGCCCAGGCGACGAAGACCAGATCGGGCCTGCCCGCCTTCACCTGCCGGGCGAACGGGGTGAGGTCGGTGGCGCTGGGCGGAGCCAGTACGGAGCCGACCTCCGCGCCCTTGGAGCCGAGGACGGCCTTCACCGCGGTGACATTGGCCTGGCCGAACGTGGAGTCCTGGGCCAGCACCGTGACCTTCTTGCCCTTGGCCTCGCCGAGCATCGCCCCGGCGGTCAGGATGTCCTGGTAGGACTGCCGGCCCGAACGGAAGGTGTAGTCGTTGATGCCGGTCACGGCGTCGGTGGCGGCCGGGCCGCTGATGTACAGCACCTTGTTCTGGGCGGCGAGCGGCGCCATCTGGAGCGCCACCCCGGAATCGGTGGTGCCGGCCAGCACCTTGTAGCCCTTGCCGATCAGGTTCTTGGCCGCGGAGACCGCCTTGCCCGGATCGCCCGCGTCGTCCTGCTCGGTGACCTCGATGCGGTGCCCGGCGACCTCGCGGGTGCCCTTCGTGGCGTGGTCCAGGCCCGCCATGAATCCGTCGCGGTACTGCTTCCCGTAGTCCGCGAGGAGCCCGGTCCGGGAGTACACCAGGCCCACCTTGACGGTCCGGTCCTTCGCGTCCCCGCCGGAATCGCTCTCGCCCGCCTTCCCGGCGGCGGTGCACCCGGCCAGCACGAGACCGGCGCAGGTCAGCGCGACGGCGGCGGAGAGGGATCTGCGGTGACGGGGGGTACCTGTGGCTCTGCGACGCATGGTGACCGGCTCCTCGGCGTGTTCATGTGATGTCGCCGAACCGTATGAACACCGTGCCGCCGTCGACATGGTGCAGGGCACCCCACCTGACGCGGTGCGCATGTGGGGGCCGCACATGGGCCCGGAAAGCGAAAGCCGCGCAGGGGAACCGGATCGTACGGTTCCCCTGCGCGGCCGGTACGCGGTGCGCGGGTCCTGGGCGGTGGCCCGTCACATCGCGCTGATGCCCTGGATCGTGGCCACGATGATGCCGAGCACGGCGAACGCGATGCCGACGCTGCCCATCACGATGCCGGCGACCGCCTGGCCGCGGCCGCCGCCCTGGCCCCGGTCCGCCATGCGCTTGGCCGAGATGCCGAGGCACAGCGCGATGATCGGCAGGATGATCGGGATGAGGACCAGGCCGAGGATGCCGAGCACCATCGAGGCGGTCGCCTTGCCACTGGGCAGCGGGGCGCCACCGGGGTATCCGTAGCCGGCCGGGGGCTGGACGCCGTATCCGGGTCCGCCCGGGGCCTGCGTCCCCGTCGCGCCGCCTGCACTGCCTGACTGGTCAGCCATGTTTTCCTCTCCATCGGTGCTGGTCATGACCATGATAAGGAGTGGCCTGTGACTCTTTCGGTCAGGTCAGTGAGAGGTATGTGATGAAAGCACCAGGGGACGGGCTTTATGTGCGCTAGGAGCGTCCGGCAGTAGGCAGCGCGGGTGAAGGCGCGTGCCCCAGCCCCGCGACGCCGCGAGGCCTACTGCCGGACGCTCTGAGGCGCATCCGATGGCTTCGTCGCGTCCGGATTCGTCAGGTCGATCAGCCGGCACACCGTGTCGATGTCGATCTTCACCTGGGCGATCGACGCCCGCCCCGACAGCCAGGTGATCAGCGCCGAGTGCCAGGTGTGCTCGATGACCCGGACCGCGGACAGCTGCTCCGGCGTCGGATGCTCCAGGCCCATCGCGTCCAGGATGATCGCCGTCGTGATCCGCGAGACGGTGTCCACCTCCGGGCTGACGCTGCGGTCCGCGAAGGTCAGCGCCCGCACCATCGCGTCCGCCAGATGCGGCTCGCGCTGGAGCGCGCGGAAGGCCCGCATCAGGGTGTCGGCGACCCGCTGCGCCGGGTCCTGGCCGGCCGGGGGGCGTTTGTGCAGCGTCGCGTGCATGTGCTGGAGCTGGTCCTGCATGGTGGCGACCAGTAGGTGGATCTTGGACGGGAAGTAGCGGTACAGCGTGCCCAGGGCGACCCCGGCCTCCTCCGCGACCTCACGCATCTGCACCGCCTCGAAGCCGCCGCGCCCGGCGAGCTGGGCGCCGGCGTGCAGGATGCGGCGGCGGCGGGCTTCCTGCCGCTCGGTCAGGGGCGGCGATGCCGGCTTGGCTTCCGCTGTCATGTGTCCCCATCCATGGCTTCTGTCCGCGACCGGAGGGAGGCGTTCGGTCTCCCGGGGGCGCACAGCATGCCAGCGTGCCGGGTGGTGGCGCGAATCACCTGATCCGGCCGTTGCGCCGACGCTACCTGCCGGTAGATTCGTAGCTCATTGAACGATCCAGTCTGAAACTTGTTCTAGATTAGCGTGAGCGGTTACGCTCCGGCGAACACGCAGGGAGAAGGGGGCCGAGTGTGACCGCTGAGGCCATAGAGTCGGGCCCCCGTACGGGCAGCGACGCGTCCGGCACCGCCGACGACCGCCCGTTGCGCATCGCACTCCTCACCTACAAGGGCAACCCCTTCTGCGGCGGCCAGGGCGTCTACGTACGCCACCTCGCCCGCGAGCTCGCCCGGCTCGGCCACAGCGTCGAAGTGATCGGCGCCCAGCCCTATCCGGTGCTCGACGAGGGCGTCCCGCTCACCGAGCTGCCGAGCCTGGACCTCTACCGCCAGCCCGACCCGTTCCGCACCCCCAAGCGCGGCGAGTACCGGGACTGGATCGACGCCGCCGAGGTCGCCACCATGTGGACCGGCGGCTTCCCGGAACCGCTCACCTTCAGCCTGCGCGCCCGGCGCCATCTCGCCGCCCGCCGCGGCGAGTTCGACGTCATCCACGACAACCAGACCCTCGGCTACGGACTGCTCGCGGACCTCGGCGCCCCGCTCGTCACCACGATCCACCACCCCATCACCGTCGACCGGCAGCTGGACCTGGACGCCGCGGAGAGCCGCCGCCGGCGTGCCTCCGTACGCCGCTGGTACGGCTTCACCCGCATGCAGAAGCGGGTCGCGCGCCGGCTGCCTTCGGTGCTCACCGTCTCCGGCTCCTCCAAGCAGGAGATCGTCGACCACCTCGGGGTGCGCCAGGACCGTATACACGTCGTGCACATCGGCGCGGACACCGACCTCTGGTCGCCCGACCCGTCGGTCGCCGAGGTGCCCGGCCGGATCGTCACCACCTCCAGTGCCGACGTACCGCTGAAGGGCCTCGTCCACCTCGTCGACGCGCTCGCCAAGCTCCGTACCGGGAACCCCGAGGCGCACCTCGTGGTCGTCGGCAAGCGGGCCGAGGACGGACCGGTCGCGCAGGCCATCGAGCGGCACGGACTCCAGGACGCCGTCGAGTTCGTCAAGGGCATCAGCGACGCCGAACTCGTCGACCTGGTGCGCGGCGCCCAGATCGCCTGCGTCCCCTCGCTCTACGAGGGCTTCTCGCTGCCCGCCGCCGAGGCCATGGCCACCGGCACCCCGCTCGTCGCCACCACCGGCGGTGCCATTCCCGAGGTCGCGGGCCCGGACGGCGAGACCTGCCTGGCCGTCCCGCCCGCCGACGCCGGGGCGCTCGCCGACGCGCTCGCCCGGCTGCTCGGCGACCCGGAACTGCGGGCCCGGCTCGGGGCCGCGGGCCGGGCCCGGGTGCTCTCCCGCTTCACCTGGAAGCAGGCCGCCATCGGAACCGCCGCCCGCTACCGCGAGGCGATCGCCGCCCGGTCCGGTGCCGCGCGTCCCGGCGGCCGTCGTTGACACCGCCGTCCCTTTCCGTCGTACCCGCCCTGACCCCCTCGACCGCGAAAGCAGGCATTCGTGCTGACCGTGGACTTCACCCGCTTCCCGCTCGCCGCAGGTGACCGAGTGCTCGACCTGGGCTGCGGCGCCGGACGCCACGCCTTCGAGTGCTACCGGCGCGGCGCCCAGGTCGTGGCCCTCGACCGGAACGGCGAGGAGATCCGCGAGGTCGCGAAGTGGTTCGCCGCGATGAAGGAGGCCGGCGAGGCCCCCGAGGGTGCCACCGCCACCGCGATGGAGGGCGACGCGCTCAACCTGCCGTTCCCCGACGAGTCCTTCGACGTCGTGATCATCTCCGAGGTCATGGAGCACATCCCCGACGACAAGGGCGTGCTCGCCGAGATGGTCCGGGTGCTCAGGCCCGGCGGCCGGATCGCGATCACCGTGCCGCGGTACGGCCCCGAGAAGGTCTGCTGGACGCTCTCCGACGCCTACCACGAGGTCGAGGGCGGCCACATCCGCATCTACAGGGCCGACGAACTGCTCGGCAAGATCCGCGGCGCCGGCCTCAAGCCGTACGGCACCCACCACGCCCACGCCCTGCACTCGCCGTACTGGTGGCTGAAGTGCGCCTTCGGTGTCGACAACGACAAGGCGCTGCCGGTCCGCGCGTACCACAAGCTGCTGGTCTGGGACATCATGAAGAAGCCGATGGCGACCCGGGTGGCCGAGCAGCTGCTCAACCCGGTCGTCGGCAAGAGCTTCGTGGCGTACGCGACCAAGCCGCACCTGCCCGTGGCCGCCGCGGCCGAGGACCTCACCAAGGCCGAGGCGTGACCGTTCCCGAGCAGACCGAACACCTCGTACTGCCCGGGGTCCTCACCGCCGAGGAGGCCGCCGAGACCGTCGCGGCCCTGCTCGCCGTGCAGCGCGAGAACGGTGCCCTGCCCTGGTTCCGCGGCCACCACCTCGACCCCTGGGACCACACCGAGGCCGCCATGGCCCTCGACGCGGCGGGCGAGCACGCCGCCGCGGAGCGCGCGTACGACTGGCTGGCCCGGCACCAGAACGAGGACGGCTCCTGGTACGCCGCGTACCACGACGGGGACCCGGACCGGCCGACCGACTGCTCGCTGGAGACCAACTTCTGCGCGTACGTGGCCGTCGGCGTCTGGCACCACTACCTCGCCACCGGCGACGACGCGTTCGTCGACCGGATGTGGCCGACCGTCTTCGCCGCCGTCGAATTCGTGCTGCGGCTCCAGCGGCCCGGCGGCCAGATCGGCTGGAAGCGCGAAGCCGACGGAACCCCCGTCGACGACGCGCTGCTGACCGGCTGCTCCTCCATCCACCAGGCGCTGCGCTGCGCGCTCGCCCTCGCCGAACGGCGCGAGGAGCCGCAGCCCGACTGGGAGTTGGCCACGGGGGCGCTGAGCCATGCGATCCGCAACCATCCGGAACGCTTCCTGGACAAGAGCCGCTACTCGATGGACTGGTACTACCCGGTCCTCGGCGGCGCGCTCACCGGAACGGCCGCCAAGGAGCGGATCGAGGAGAGCTGGGACCGTTTCGTGGTCCCCGGCCTCGGGGTGCGCTGTGTGCTGCCCAACCCGTGGGTGACCGGCGGCGAGAGCTGCGAACTCGCCCTGGCGCTCTGGGTGATGGGCGAGTCCGACCGGGCGCTGGAGATCCTCCAGTCCATCCAGCATCTGCGCGCCGAGGGCGGCATGTACTGGACGGGGTACGTCTTCGAGGGCGACCGGGCCTTCTGGCCCCAGGAGCTCACCACCTGGACGGCCGGATCGCTGCTGCTCGCCGTGGCCGCGCTCGGCGGCGACGAGGCGACCACGGCGGTCTTCGGCGGCGAACACCTGCCGCACGGGCTGGAGCCGGACTGCTGCCCCTAGGTTCAGGCGGTGTCGGTGGCGGCGCCGGTCGCCGTCGCGCGCCGGGGAACCCGGACGGCGTTGCCGGAGTGGCACACCGTCCGGGGCCGGGCGAACCTTACCGAGAGTGGTCGATCTCGTCACTCAACGTAGAGATCGCCCTGATGTGCCCGGCCAGGGAGGCCCGCTGTGCCCAGTTCCGCCGTGACCGGTTCCGTACCGCTCCGCCGTCTGCTCGTCCCGCCGCTGCTGTGCTGCGCCCTGGTCGTGGGCGCCACCGGGTGCGGCGGGGGCGACGGCAGCGGTGCGAGCAGCTCGGCGTCCCCGAGCGGCACGTCGTCGGCCCAGGCGCAGAAGTTCGCCAAGGCGCGGTTCGTCGCCAACGCGGGGCTCGCGGCCGGTGCGACGTACCAGTGGATCGTGAAGCCGTACCGGGCGGGCAAGTTCAAGAAGGGCGCGGACGGGCGGACCTTCGCCCTCGTCAAGGCCGGGCTCGCCGGCGGCTTCACCTACAACCGGCTGAAGGCGGCGGCGGTCAACGCCAAGGGCGATCCGCTGCTGTCCAAGGCGATCGCGCCACTGACGGCGGGCATCGAATCGCTCAAGGGGCTCGGCGACAAGCTCCGCAAGGGCGAGGCGGGCGAGGGTGACATCGGCGCCTTCGAGAGCGTGATCAACAACATCAAGGACGCGGGCAGCAGCGCCGGCGCCGAGGTGAAGGACAAGGTGCCCAGCGCCTCGCAACTCGGCGGGTAATCAGTGGGGTTCGGTCCGTGATCGAACTAGGGTGCGTGGCATGAGCCGACTCACGCATGACCTCTACTGTGACGAAATCATCGCCCGCACCGATGCGTTGAGGGCCACGATCCGTGGCGCGGATCTCGGTGCCACCGTCCCGACCTGCCCCGACTGGACCCTGCGTGAGCTCGCTCTCCACGTCGGCAGAGCCCACCGCTGGGCCGGCGAGATCGTACGCACCCGCGCCACCGAGGCGGTCCCGTCGGAGCAGGTACCGGAGAACGCCCCCGGGAGCGACGACCCCGCCGCGCTCGACGCCTGGCTGGCTCAGGGTGCGGCCCGGACCGTCGAGGCGTTGCGGGCCGCGGGCCCGGACGAGAAGGTGTGGTCCTGGGCCTGGGAGCGGAGCACGGGCTTCTGGGCACGCCGGATGGCGCACGAGACGATCGTCCACCATGCCGACGCGGCGCTCACCGCGAGCAGCGAGTACGAGGTGGCGCCGGAGCCGGCCGCCGACACGATCGAGGAGTGGCTGGAGATCGTCGCCTTCGCGCGGGCCGCGGGCGACAAGCGGGCCGCCGGGCTGACCGGGGCCGGGCGCTCCATCCATCTGCACGCCACGGACGTGCCGGGCGCCGAGTGGCTGATCGAGTTCGGCGAGGACGGCTTCACCTGGCGGCGCGCCCACGAGAAGGCGACCGTCGCGCTGCGGGGCCCGCTCACCGACGTCATGCTGGTCTTCAACCGGCGGCTGGCGGCGGACAGCGACCGGGTCGAGGTGCTCGGTGACGCGGAGCTGCTGGACTTCTGGCTGGAGCGCGCCGTGTTCGGCTGAGCACCCGCCCGGCGCCGCCCGCCCGCTGTGCGGGCCGGGCGGGGCTGAGCGAAGCTGGATGGGACAGACCGTAGTGTCCGGCGGCCCCGGTGGAGGTGCCGATGGAGCCAGTCCGCGCCCTGAAACGCATCGCCTTCCTGCTGGAACGCGGCAGGGCCGACACCTACCGTGTGCAGGCGTTCCGCACGGCCGCCGACGCGGTGGCCGCGATGGCGGACGGCGAGGCGGGCCGGCGGGCGGCGGCCGGTTCGCTGGAGTCCGTCAAGGGCATCGGACCGAAGACCGCACAGGTGATCCGGGAAGCGGTGGCCGGAGAAGTGCCCGGCTATCTGGAACGGCTGGAGGAGGAGGCCGCCGCCCGCCCCGCCGAGGGCGGCGCGGACCTCCTCGCGCTCCAGCGCGGCGACTGTCATCTGCATTCCGACTGGTCGGACGGCGGCAGCCCGATCGAGGAGATGGGCCGCACCGCGGCGGAGCTGGGCCATCAGTGGGCGGCCCTCACCGATCACTCGCCCCGGCTGACCGTGGCGAACGGGCTCTCCCCGGACCGGCTCCGCCGGCAGCTGGCGGAGGTCGCCGAGCTCAACGCCCGGTGGGCGCCGTTCCGGCTGCTCACCGGCATCGAGTGCGACATCCTCCCCGACGGTTCCCTCGACCAGGAGGAGGAGCTGCTGGCCCAGCTGGACGTCGTCGTGGTCTCCGTGCACTCCGAACTGCGGATGGACCCGGCACCGATGACCAGACGCCTGCTCGCGGCGGTCCGCCACCCGCGGGCGAACATCCTGGGGCACTGCACGGGGCGGCTGATCGCGGACCGGAAGCGTCCGGAGTCCCGGTTCGACGCGGACGCGGTCTTCGCCGCGTGCGCGGAGACCGGTACCGCGGTGGAGATCAACAGCCGCCCGGAACGGCTCGACCCGCCCCGCCGGCTGCTGAGCCGCGCCGTCGCGGCGGGCACCCTCTTCGCCATCGACACCGACGCACACGCGCCCGGACAACTGGACTGGCAGATCAACGGCTGCGCCCGTGCCGAGGAGTGCCGGGTCCCGGCGGAACGCGTCGTCACCACGTGGCCGGCCGATGAACTCCTGGCCTGGTCGCGCGAGGGCACGACCCCGGAGCGGGCCCGCTCCGGGGTGGACGGGGCCGTCGGCGCAGCCCCGGGACAGGAGCGGTGAAGCCATGACGGCCACAAGCGTGCGAGGCATCGACCACATCGGCGTCACGGTCCCCGACCTGGAGACCGCGACCCTCTTCCTCGCGAGGGCCTTCGGCGCCGAGGTGCTCTACAACACCCTGCGCCGCCAGGACGGACCGAACGGCGGACGGGACGTCGAGCGGCGGCTCGGCGTTCCGGCGGGCACCCAGCAACTGGCGATCAGAATGCTGGCTCTCCCCGGCGGCGGGCCGGGCATCGAGCTGTGCGAGTTCGAGGGCCCCCGCCGTGAACCCCCGGCGCTGCCCTGCGACTTCGGCTGGCAGCACGTGGCGCTGTACGCCGACGACCTGGACGCGGCCGTACGGGACTGCGTGGCCGCGGGCGCCTCGCTGCTCGCCGAGCCGCAGCCGCTCCCGGGCCCCGAGGCCGGGGAGCACAACCGGTTCGCGTATCTGCGCACCCCGTGGGGCAGCACCCTCCAGCTCCTGACGTACCCCGACCCCCAGCCCTGGGAGCGCACCGCGACACGACGGAGCACCCGCCCCGCACAGGGCGGCACCGACACCTGGCCGACCGACCCGGCCAGACCCGAGAGGCCCTAGTTGAGCTCCGCGAGCACCCGCAGGGTGTGCGGGTCCGGTGCCGTCACCAGCAGATCGGTGACCGGCCCCTTGCGCCACAACTCCAGCCGCTCCGCGATCCGTTCGCGCGGACCGACGAGCGAGATCTCGTCCGCGAACGCGTCCGGCACCGCCAGCACCGCCTCCTCCTTGCGCCCTTCGAGGAACAGTTGCTGGATCCGCCGCGCCTCCTCCTCGAACCCCATCCGCGCCATCAGATCGGCGTGGAAGTTACGGGCGGCGTGGCCCATCCCCCCGATGTAGAAGCCCAGCATCGCCTTCACCGGCAGCAGCCCCTCGGCGACATCGTCACAGACCCGCGCACGGGCCATCGGCGCGATCATGAATCCGTCGGGGAGGCCGGTGAGCGAGGCCTCGTACACATCGGTGCGCATCGGCGACCAGTACAGCGGCAGCCAGCCGTCGGCGATCCGTGTGGTCTGCGCGATGTTCTTCGGGCCCTCCGCCCCGAGCAGTACGGGCAGTTGTGACCGCAGCGGATGGGTGATCGGCTTCAGCGGCTTGCCCAGACCGGTGGCGTCCGGACCGTTGTACGGGTGGGAGTGGAACCGGCCGTCCAGCTCGACGGGGGCCTCGCGGCGGAGCACTTGGCGGACGACGTCGACGTACTCCCGGGTCGCGGTCAGCGGGCTCCTCGGGAACGGCCGCCCGTACCAGCCCTCCACCACCTGCGGTCCGGACAGCCCGAGGCCGAGCATCATCCGGCCGCCGGAGAGATGGTCGAGGGTGAGGGCGTGCATGGCGGTCGCGGTCGGGGTGCGCGCCGCCATCTGCGCGATGCCGGTGCCCAGCCGGATCCGGGAGGTGTGGGCGGCGATCCAGGTCAGCGGGGTGAAGGCGTCCGAGCCCCAGGCCTCCGCCGTCCACACCGACGCGTACCCCAGCGCCTCGGCCTCCCCGGCCAGCTCCAGATGGGCGGGGTCCGGGCCGCGGCCCCAGTAGCCGAGTGCGAGTCCGAGCCGCATGTCCGCCGCCTCCCAGTAGTTCTGACGATACGTCAGAGAATGAGGTACGGACGGAGGGTACGGCAGCGGCCCCCCGCCCGGAAGGGGCGGAGGGCCGCTGCCGTACCGCGTGTGGTGGGCTCAGCCTCGCTGGATGCCCGTGGTGTCCTGGAGCACGCCGCGACGGCCGTCCTGGGTCTGGGCGATCAGGCCCGGACCGCGCTGCTCCACCGCGAGGTACCAGGTGCCGGGCGCCAGTTCGGCGATCGGCGACGGCGAACCGTCCTCCCCGTACAGCGGGCGGGCCACCGGCACCGCGAACCAGAACGGTGTGAAGTCACCGGCCGGCGCACCGGCGGCGGAGGTCTGCGGGGCATTGCCCTGGGGCTGCGGCTCCGGCTGACCGGGCTGCGGCTGCGCACCGTACGGCTGCCGCTGACCCGGCTGCCCGCCGTACGAAGGCTGCGGCTGGCCCGGGTATCCGTACCCCTGACCGGGCTGCGGCTGCCCGCCGTACGGGGCCTGCACGCCCCTCGGAGCCGAGGCGCTCACCAGTGGGGCCTTGAGCGCGGGAACCAGCGGGGTGGCGACCGCACCGCCCGCGAGCACGATCGTGGCCAGCAGTCCGAGGATCATTCCGGCGCCCGCATCGCCGGCGTCGATGGTCGTCCAGAAGGACGTCCACAGCGCGAAGACACTGAAAGCGGCACCGAATTGACCGAGGTCGAAGCCGACGACCTTACGGGCAGGGGTGGCGCGGCCCACGATGACCAGCGCCGCTCCGATGATTCCGGCCAGATAGACGCTCATCAGCAGCCCGAGCGAGTCCCACGCGTTCGGGGCGTTGCGGTTGGAGCAGTTGATGCCCGCAGGGCAGTCGTAGCCGAAGAGGTCGAGGAAGGAGGCGATGAACAGCACCACCGCTGCTCCGATCACCACGCCGTCGCCTCGAGTGAGGGAGCGGATATTCACGTGAAGGTCCTTAGTCGGTCGTCTCGTCGGGGCGGTCGTCGCTGCCGCCGTCGCGGGTTACGGGTACGGCGGGCACAAAGCTGGGGGGCGGCCCCCATCGTACGGATGAATCTATCGTCTGCTCGGGCGGGTTGTGCCCATGCCCGGACGCCGGACGCACATCCCCCCTTTTTCCCCTCAGAACAACCTCTTGTTACCCGCCCAGGTAGCTGCTGATGCCATCGGCAATGCCCTGCGCCGCCTTCTGGCGCCAGCTCGCACTGGTGAGCAGGGCCGCATCCTTGGGATCACGCATATTGCCGCATTCGATGAACACTTTGGGCACGGTCGACAAATTCAGTCCGCCCAGATCCTTGCGGATGTCCAATCCGGTATTGCCACCGACGTAATTGGAAGGCGCACTTCCGGTAGCGCGGACGAAAAGCCCCGCGATCCGGGTGCCGAGGTCGCGCGAGGGCTCGACGATCTTCGAGGTGTCGGCCTTCCCGCCCCGCACCAGCCCGGGAAGGATCACATGGAAGCCGCGGTTGCCGACCGCGGAACCGTCCGCGTGCACCGAGACCACGGCATCGGCCCGCGCCTCGTTGCCGATCCGGGCCCGCTCGTCGACACACGGCCCGTACGCGCGGTCGTTGTCGTACGTCAGCAGGACCTTCGCGCCCTGCGCCTGGAGGAGCGTGCGCAGCCGGTGCGACACGTCCAGGGTGAACCGGGCTTCGGCGTAACCGGAGTTGGTCGACGTCCCGGTGGTGTCGCACTCCTTGCGCCCGGTGCCGATGTCCACCTGACGGTTGATCTCGCGGGTGTGCAGATGGTTCTCCGGGTTGTGTCCGGGGTCGATCACGACGGTCTTGCCGGACAGCGGGCCGGATCTGCCGCCCGCGGGGTTGGAGCGCGAGGCGGACGGGGTGGGGGAGGCGGACGTCTTCTTCGGCGCCGGGGCGCTCTTCGAGGGCGAGGTCGAGGGCGAGGGCGGCAGTGACGTGGTGGCGGCACTGCCGCTCGGACCGGGGTGGGCCGGCGCTCCGGCGATGTCGTCGCCCGCGCCGCAGCCCGCGGCACTCAGGCACACGGCAGCGAGCGCGGCGGCGAGCAGGGACCGGCGGCGCCGGGTGGGGGGAACACTCTCGTCGTACGGCACCACGCGATGCTATCCGGGCACCGGACGGGCCGCCTCGGGAAGCCGTTCCCGTCAGATACCCGTTCCCGTCCGCCGCAGCACCCGCAGCGAGTCCGTCACCGAGACCTCGGTGAACGCCCCGGACTCCAGCGCCCGCAGATAGACGCGGTACGGCGCCTGGCCGCCGTGCGCCGGGTCCGGGAACACGTCGTGGATCACCAGCAGCCCGCCCTCGGCGACCTGCGGCGCCCAGCCCTCGTAGTCACCGTTCGCGTGCTCGTCGGTGTGGCCGCCGTCGATGAAGACGAAGCCGAGCTTCCCGCCCCAGACCGCCGCGACCTGCGGGGACCGTCCGACCAGGGCCACGACATGGTCCTCCAGGCCCGCCGCGCGCAGGGTCCGGCGGAAGGTCGGCAGCGTGTCCATCCGGCCGACCTCCGGGTCCACCAAGGTCGGGTCGTGGTACTCCCAGCCGGGCTGCTGCTCCTCGCTGCCGCGGTGGTGGTCGACGGTGAGGGCCGTCACCCCGGCCGCCCGCGCCACGTCGGCGAGCAGGATCGTGGAGCGCCCGCAGTACGTGCCGACCTCCAGGAGCGGCAGCCCCAGCGCGGCGGCCTCGGTGGCGGCCGTGTACAGCGCGAGCCCTTCGCCCACCGGCATGAAGCCCTTGGCGGCCTGGAAGGCGGCGAGAATCTCGGGCGACGGCTCGACGACGGACTCGGCGGGCACGGGTTCCTCCTGGTGGGGACGGTGGTGAGGGGGTACGCGTTCGACGGCGCCCCATCGTGCCGTACGCCCCCGCCGAAGGCGTCGGCGGGGGCGTACGAGGGGTGAGCCCGGGTCGGGGCGCCCCTGGCGGAGGTGCGATGTGGAGGTCAGCAGCTCTGCCAAAGTCGGGTCATGACGCGGACGCCGAAGCGCAGGCCCTCCAGCGGGACGCGTTCGTCCACGCCGTGGAACAGGCGGCCGTAGTCCAGGTCGTGCGGGAGCTTGAGGCCCTTGAAGCCGAAGCAGCGGATGCCGAGGTGGGTGAAGGCCTTGGCGTCGGTGCCGCCAGGGTTGCAGTACGGGACGGGGTGGCCGTCCGGGTCCTCGGCGCGTACGGCGGCGCACATGGCGTCGACCAGCGGGCCGTCGAACGTGGTCTCCATCGCGATGTCGTGGTTGACCCACTCGCGGGTGACCGAGGGGAGCAGGAGGCTGTCGATGGTGTCGATCAGCTCCTGTTCGTGGCCGGGGAGGAAGCGGCCGTCCACCCGGGCGGTGGCCTTTCCGGGGATGACGTTGGTCTGGTAGCCGGCGTCGAACATGGTGGGGTTCGCGGAGTTGCGCAGCACCACCTGCATGAAGTCGGAGACCGGGCCCAGCTTCGCGAGGCTGCCCTCGATGTCGTTCTCGTCGAACTCGACACCGTAGAGGCGGGCCGCCTCCTCCAGCAGGGCGCGGACCGGCTCGATCAGCCGGATCGGGAAGGTCTCGCGGCCGATCCGGGTCAACGACTCGGCGAGGTCGGTGACCGCGTTCTCGTCGTTGGGGGACGAGCCGTGGCCGGCCCGGCCGGTGGCGGTGAGCTCCATCCAGGCCATGCCGCGCTGGGCGTTCTCGATCGGGTAGAGGCGGCGGGTGTCGTCGATGGCGAAGGAGAAACCGCCGCCCTCGCCGATCGCCTCGGTGACCCCGGCGAACAGCTCCGGGCGGTGCTCGACCAGCCAGTGGGCGCCGAACTTGCCGCCCGCCTCCTCGTCGGCGAGGAAGGCGAGGACCAGATCGCGCGACGGCCTGGTGCCGGTGCGGGCGAAGTGACGGGCGGTGGCCAGCATGACGGCCACCGTGTCCTTCATGTCGATCGCGCCGCGCCCCCACAGGTAGCCGTCGCGGATCTCGCCGGAGAACGGCGGGACCTGCCACTCGGAGGCGTCGGCCGGGACCACGTCCAGGTGGCCGTGGACCAGGAGGGCGCCGCGCCCGGGGTCGCCGCCCGCGATCCGGGCGATGACGCTCGCGCGGCCCGGCGCGGACTCGACCAGTTCGGAGTCGATGCCCACCTCGGCGAGGCGGCCCACCACCCAGTCGGCGCTCGCGCGCTCGTCGCTGGTGGGGTTGGAGGTGTCGAACCTGATCAGTTCGGCGCAGAGTTCGACGACCTCGTCCTGGGCCTCGGCGGACGCCGGGACGAAGGAGGCGGAGGCGGCGGTGGGGTCGGGGGTGGTCATGCTGCTCCCACAGGGGTTGTCGCGCGGGCGGCGGGGGCGGCGTCGTCCTCGTCGTCCAGGGTGGAGGTGCCGTACGGCTTCACCCAGCCCAGCAGGCCGAGGACGCTGTACAGGATGAAGGCGGTGGCCAGCGAGTTGAGGGCCGGGATGCCGCCGTCGTAGAACTTGCCGACACAGAACGCCGCGATCCAGATGACGATGGACATCGGCACCCAGGTCGGCGAGGACTTCGGCAGCGTCTCGGACTCCCGGGTGTCGTCCAGCGGCTTGCGCATCCGCTTCACGACCCAGTACTCGGCCACGATGATGCCGCCGATCGGCGGGATGGCGACGCCGAGGACGGAGAGGAACTCGGTGAAGTGGGTCATGATTCCGACCGCGGACAGGGCCGTTCCCGCGATGCCGAGGACGATGGTGACCGCGCCGCGGTGCAGCCGCTTGCCGAAGACGACCTGGAAGAAATTGACGACGCCGAGCGAGGAGCCGTACAGGTTCCAGTCGTTGATCTTGGCGGTGGACATCAGGACCACGATGACGCCGAAGGCGCCGGAGGTGGAGAGCACGATGTGCGAGACCTCGTTGCTCTTCACCAGGTGGCCCAGGAGCACACCGGTCAGGCCGACGATGTACTCGGAGAGGATCATCGACGAGGCGCTCTGCAGGAAGACGTGCGAGCCCTTCCGGTTGTACCGGGTCATCTCCGGGGACACGATCGCACCGGTCATGTAGCCACCCGCGATGGCGGTGGCGGCGACGGCGAGCGGGATCGTCTGGCCGGGGGGCGGCGAGTGGATCAGCTCGCTGAGCGAGTGGTCCTTCAGCGTCGAGATGACCGACCAGGCGACCATCGCGAAGAACAGCGGCGTGACGATCTTGGCGAAGACGGCCATGTACTTGAAGCCGAAGATCACCAGCGCGGTGATGGCGATGCCCGCCAGCACGCACCACATCCAGGACGGGCCGCCGACCAGCGCCGAGACGCTGTTGCCGAAGATCGTGTTCTGGACGCCGAACCAGCCGACCAGGCTGACCGCGATGACGAAGCTGACCAGTGCCGAGCCGTTGCGGCCGAAGCCGACCCAGCGGGTCAGCATCGGCGTCGCCAGGCCCTCGCGCATACCGGCCAGACCGATCGCGAAGATCACGATCTCCAGGATCACCGCGCCGAGCGTGAAGGCGAGGAAGGCGTCCCCGAAGGTCATGCCGACACCGATGGTGGCGCCTAGGGTGAACTGCGAGATCGAGCCGGACTGGGCCAGCCACTGGAGCAGCATCGACCAGAAGCCGAACCGCTTGTCGCGCGGGACGCGGGAGAGCGAGTAGTCGTCGCTGCCGATGTTCTTGGCCTCGTGGGCCACGGCCTCTGCCTGCGGGGTGGCTGCCATCAGGACTCCTGGGGTGTACGGCCGAAGGTCTGCAGGTGAGCCAGCGACCCGTAGCGGTTGACGAGGTTGTCGAACTCCACCGCGTCGTGGAAGTCCAGTTGGCCGCTGCCGTAGGCCTTGGCGACCTCCACGGCGTAGCGGGCGGCGGACGCGATGTCCGCCTCGTGGCTCGCGCCCGTACCGCAGCCCGGCACCGCGGCGGCCGAGGTGATGGCCAGACCGACGACCGGGGCGGCCGTCGCGGTGGAGGGCTGCAGGATCGAATTGATGTGGTGTGCCCCATTACCGTACGGGGTGATGTCCTGCGTGGTCACCGGATACGTGACCAACGGCTCACCGGTCACCACGGCCAGCAGCTCGCCGAGCGGCTCGCTGACCCGGAGCACCCAGCCCTCCTTGACGGTGGGCGACAGGGCGAGGCCCTTGTGGTTGATGATCCGGTTGCCCTTGGTGGTGTCGATGGAGAGCACGGCCTCCATCTCGCCGGTCACCTCGTGGCGGTTCATGGTGGCGATGTCCACGGGCGAGCCCATGAACGGCACCGGGTCGTGCGGCTCGGTCGGCGCGTCCGGGCAGATGTGGGTGGCGACGATCACATCGCCGGGCAGCACATCGCCGCGGCGGCGCATGTCGAGCAGCTTGGCGGCGGTGGCGATCGCCGAGACCGCGCCGTCCGCGTCGGAGACCAGACCGGTCACCTCGGGCCGGGCGCCGATGCCGCCGAGCCGGCCCACCACGCCCAGCGTGCGGGCACTGCCCCCGGACGTACGCCCCCGGGAGCCCGGGATGCGGACCATCACGAAGTCCGTCGAGCCCTGCTCGCCGACGACCGTGGTGACCTTCGCGGACGAACCCTCGGCCCCGCTCACGGAGTCGAGGTACTCGACGACCGTCTTGCCATTGACCTGGGGATCGTCCAACAGATCGACGATGTCCAGCACGTACTTCAACATGGGGGGCCTCTCTCACTCATTCGGGCACCCGGGCCGGCGCTCGACGGGGGAAGCGCGGGGCGGGGTGCTGAGGCCACATTCGGGATCGGATAGCGTTGAACGCAACTGTTTCCCGTTATTTGCAATTCAGGTCTGAATGGTGAGATGACGATGGCGGACTTCGATCTGGACCGGCGCACCCCCGCCGGAGCCCTGCAAACCGTCGACCGGGCGCTCCTCGTGCTGCTCGCCTTCGAGCGGACCCGGCCCGACTGGGGCGTCACCGAGGTCGCCGAGGAGTTCGGCTGGGACACCTCGGTGGCCCAGCGGCTGCTCGCCACGCTCGCCGGGCGCGGATTCCTGGTCTCCGACCCGGCCACCCGCCGCTACCGCATCGGCCCCGCCGTGCTGCGCCTGGGCAGGCTCTGGGAGCGCTCCGGATCGCTGGAGCTGCTGGCCGGGCCGGTCCTGGAGGAGCTGTGCAAGGTCACCGGCGACACCGTGCTGTTCTGTCTGCCGGACAGCTTTCACATGCGGTGCGTCGCCGCCGAGGAGGGCGTGGCCGGGCCACTGCGCTACTACCCGCTGGTCGGCGAGCTCTACCCGGCGCACGCCGGGGCGACCAGCAAGTCGTACTACGCGTATCTGCCCGACGAGCAGCGCCACCGGCTCTTCCGGGGCCGCCCGATGGCCCGCTTCACCGACCGGACGGTCACCGACCCGGACCGGCTGGAGGAGGAGTTCCTCAAGGTCCGTGCCCAGGGGTACGCCTGGACGGTCGGCGAGTACGACACCGGGATCGCCACCGTCGCCGTACCGGTCTTCCTCGGCCGCGAACCGTACGGCAGCCTCAGCCTCGGCGGCGCCGAGGAACTCTTCGCGGGTGCGCCCGAGGACCGGCTCGACGCGCTGCGCCACGCGGCCCAGCTGCTGGAGAAGCGGCTCACCCACCCTCCGCAGCGCCCGAAGCCCCGCGCCCGCCGTCCCCGCACCGCCTGATGACCCAGAACAGAACCAAGAGGAACCCGATGAATCTGCTGCTGCTCTCCAACTCCACCCAGTACGGCCGCGGTTACCTGGAGCACGCCCTCGACACCGTCACCGCGTTCCTGCCCTCCGGTGCCCGGCTGGCCTTCGTCCCCTACGCGCTCGCCGACTACACCGCGTACACCGCACGCGTCCGCGAGGCCCTCGCACCGTCCGGCATCGGCGTCCGCGGGGTCCATGAGAACGCCGACCCGGTCGCCGAACTCGCCGCGTCCGACGCCGTGTTCATCGGCGGCGGCAACTCCTTCCGGCTGCTGAGCGCCCTGTACCGGACCGGTCTGCGGGACGCCGTGACCGAGGCGGTACGCGACGGGCTGCCGTACATGGGAGCCAGCGCCGGTACGAACATGGCGGCGCCCACCCTGCGCACCACCAACGACATGCCGATCGTGCAGCCGCCGTCCTTCGAGACGCTCGGCCTCGTCCCGTTCCAGATCAACCCGCACTATCTGGACCCGGACCCGGCCAGCACCCACAAGGGCGAGACCCGCGAGGAGCGGCTCACCGAATTCCTGGAGGAGAACGACGTGCCGGTGCTCGGCCTGCGCGAGGGCTCATGGCTGCGGGTCGACGGACGCCAGGCCCGGGTGCAGGGCGCCCACCCGGCCCGGCTGTTCACCCGCGGCGCGCAGCCGCAGGAGCTCCCGGTGGGGTCGGACGTCTCTCATCTGCTCACGACGACACCGCGGTTCGACGCTCCGGTGCGCTGACGCCCAGCACCAGATCGGCGTCGACCGGCAGTCCGTCGCCCGGGTACGTGGCCGGGCGGGCGCTCGGCGCGTACCCGGTGGCCGACCCGGCCAGCACGAAGTTTCCGCCGTGCGGGGCGGCCAGCGTGTAGTGGCCGTCCTCGTCCGCGACGGTGAGACCGGCCTGCCTGCCCCGGTGGTCGATCAGCGTGACATTGGCGCGGGCCACCGGCGTACCGTCCGCGTCCAGCACCCGGCCGCGGAAGCCGCCCGAACCGGCGACCGGGCGGGAGGCGCTGAGCACCGGGGCCGGTTCCCGGGCGTCCTCGTCGCTGCTCGCCAGCAGCACCGGGCGCATCGCGTCGCGCTGCGACGGCAGGAGCGAGGCCAGCACCAGACCGATCACCACCGCACCCGTCGCGATCAGGAACGAGATACGGAACCCCTCCATCGAGGGCAGCGGCACCCCGCCCGTGCGCACCGAGGTGTTCGCCAGCACCATGCCGATCACGGCGCTCGACACCGAGGTGCCGATCGAACGCATCAGGGTGTTCAGGCCGTTGGCCGCACCGGTCTCGGACGGGTCGACGGCCCCGATGATCAGCGCGGGCAGCGAGGAGTACGCGAGCCCGATGCCGGCCCCGAGCACCACCGCGATCACCACGGTCTGCCAGGCGGCGCTCATCAGCCCGAGCCCCGCCCCGTAACCGATCGCGATGATCAGCATGCCGAGCATCAGCGAGACCTTGGGACCCCGGCGGGCCGACAGCCGGGCGTACAGCGGGGCGACGAACATCATCGTCAGACCGAGCGGCGCCACGCACAGCCCCGCGACCACCATCGACTGCCCGAGGCCGTACCCCGTCGACGTCGGCAGCTGGAGCAGTTGCGGCAGGACCAGCGAGACGGCGTAGAAGGCGACCCCGACCATGATCGAGGCGAGGTTGGTGAGCAGCACCTCGCGCCGGGCCGTGGTCCGCAGATCGACCAGCGGGGCCGGGCTGCGCAGCTCGAACAGGCCCCACAGGACGAGGATCACCAGCGCGGCGGCGATCAGTGAGAGCGTGCTGCCGGAGGTCCAGCCCCAGTCGCTGCCCTTGGTGATGGGCAGCAGCAGGCAGACCAGGCCGAGCGAAAGCCCCAGCGCGCCGACGAGGTCGAACCGGCCGGGGGCGCGCAGCGTGGTCTCCGGCACGACCAGGACGGTGAGCGCCATCGACAGCACACCGAGACCGGCCGCGCCGAAGAACAGGGTGTGCCAGTCGGAGTGCTGGGCGACCAGCGCGGCGGCGGGCAGCGCCAGGCCGCCGCCGACTCCGATCGAGGAGCTCATCAGCGCCATCGCCGAGCCGAGCTTCTCGCGTGGCAGCTCGTCGCGCATGATCCCGATGCCCAGCGGGATGGCGCCCATGGCGAAGCCCTGGAGCGCGCGTCCCACGATCATGACCACGAGATCGTCGGTGAAGGCGCATATCAAGGAGCCGATCACCATCACGGCGAGGCTGGCGAGCAGCATCTTCCGCTTGCCGTAGAGGTCACCGAGCCGCCCCATGATCGGGGTGGCTACGGCCCCCGCGAGCAGCGTCGCGGTCATCACCCAGGTGGCGTTCGACGGGTCGGTGTGCAGCAGGGCGGGCAGGTCCTTGATGACGGGGACGAGCAGGGTCTGCATCACCGCGACGGTGATACCCGCGAAGGCGAGCACGGGGACGACACCGCCGCCCGCCTCGCGGGGCCGGGGATCGAGAAGTTCCCCGGCGTGCTGTTCGTTCGTCGTCTGTGGCATGCGTGCGGCCTCCGGGCGGCGTGATCGAGGTTTGAAGAGGCATGCGGGCGGTGCGGGCGGGCAGCGCGGACCGCCAAGTGTGTGCAGGGTGAAACCTTCCCGGTGGCCGAGGTATTCCGGTGAACGCGGTGCGAACGGGGCACGACGGCGCACTCGGCCCGGAGCGCGCGGAGATCCGGCCGCCACCTGACCTTCCGTCAGAATGGAACGTGTTCTACTCTTGCGCCGTTCCAGTGGCTGCGACCGGCGAGGATCCGCATGGGCATCGGAATCACCGAAGAACACAGGGAGTTGGCGCAGGCCGTACGGGGCTGGCTGGCGCGCGCCGTACCACCGAAGGAGATCCGCGGGCTTCTCGACGCGGATGCCCCCGCTGCCCCCGGCGTGCCCCCCGGGTACTGGGACGGGCTCGCGCAACAGGGCCTGCTCGCCATCCATCTGTCGGAGGAGTACGGGGGCGGGGGCGGCCGGCTCCTCGATCTGGCCGTGGTCCTCGAAGAGGCGGGCCGGGCCGCGCTCCCCGGACCGTACCTGTCCAGCTCCCTGGCCTCCGCCGTACTGCACCCGGCGGGACCGCGCGACCTGGTCCGCGACCTGGCGGCCGGTACCCGCATCGGCGCCGTCGCCCTCGGTCCCGGCACCCTCACCGCCGTCGAGCACGAGGACGGCCATCTGCTCGACGGCACGGCACCGCCCGTCCTCTCCGGCGCCGAGGCCGACCTGCTCCTCCTCCCCGCCGAATCGGCCACCGGCACCCTCTGGTTCGCCGTCGACACCGCCACCGCGGGGCTGACCGCGCGCCCGCACCGCGGCGCCGACCCGACCCGGCCCACCGCCGAGATCCGCGCCGAGGGCGTGCTGGTCCCGGCGGAACGCGTCGTACGGACCTCCGCCGCACACGTCCGCGACCTCGCCGCCGTCCTGCTCGCCGCGGAAGCCTGCGGAACCGCGGCCAGGGCGCTGCACACCGCCGCCGAACACGCCAAGGTCCGCGAACAGTTCGGCCGCCCCATCGGGCAGTTCCAGGGCGTCAAGCACCTCTGCGCCGACATGCTCGTACGGGTCGAGCGGGCCCGCGCGCTGGTGTGGGACGCGGCCCGCGCCGCCGACGAGGAGACGGACCCGGACGTGCGGTCCATGGTCGCCGCACTCGCCGCGTCGGACGCCCTCGACGCCGCGTACGGCTGCGCCAAGGACTGCATCCAGATCCTCGGCGGCATCGGCTTCACCTGGGAGCACGACGCCCATCTGTATCTGCGCCGGGCCCTGGTGGCCCGGCAGTTGCTGGGGGCCGGCGACACCCACCGGCTGCGGGCCGTCCGGCTGGCCGAGGGCGGGGCGCGCCGCGAACTCGCCCTCGAACTCCCCGCCGAGGAGGCCGCCGCCCACCGGGCCGGGGCGCGCGAGGCGGTCGCCGCCGCCCGCGGCCTCGACCCGAAGGCCGCCCGCCGCGCCCTCGCGCCGACCGGCTATGCCGCCCCGTACCTCCCCGCCCCGTACGGCCTGGGCGCCGGGCCCGTGCAACAACTGGCAATACAGCAGGAGTTGATGGAGCAAGGGGTGAAGCTGAGCGATCTCGGGATCGCCACCTGGGTGGTGCCCTCGCTCATCGCCCACGGGACGCCGCAGCAGCAGGAGCGCTATCTGCTGCCCACCCTGCGCGGCGAACTCCTGTGGTGCCAGCTGTTCTCGGAGCCCGGTGCGGGATCCGATCTCGCCTCGCTCCGTACGAAGGCGGAGCGGACCGACGAGGGCTGGCGGATCAACGGACAGAAGGTGTGGACGAGCGCCGCCCAGTGGGCCGACCACGGGATTCTGCTCGCCAGGACCGACCCGGACGCGCCCAAGCACCAGGGGATCGGCTACTTCCTCGTCGACATGAAGAACACCCCGGGCATCGACATCCGGCCGCTGAAGGAGATCACCGGCGACTCCCTCTTCAACGAGGTGTACTTCGACGACGTGCTGCTGCCCGCCGACGCCGTCGTGGGCGAGCCCGACGGCGGCTGGCGGGTCGCTCGTAACACCCTGGGCAACGAACGCGTCCACATGGCCGACCAGATGACCTTCGACACCGGCCTGGAGGCGCTGATCGCCCGCTCCGGCGAACTCGACGGCGCCTGCCGGGCCCGCGTCGGAGCACTCGCCGCCGAGGCCCACGCACTCGGCTGCATCGGGCTGCGTACCACGATGCAACAGGTCTCCGGGCTCGAACCCGGCGCGGGCGCCTCCATCCGCAAGCTCGTCCAGACCACCCACCAGCAGAAGGTCGCCGAACTCGCCCTCGAACTGCTCGGCCCGGCGGGCGCGGCCGGCGAGGGGCCGGGTCAGCGGGCCCTGCACGGCTTCCTGATGTCCCGCTGCCTGACCATCGCGGGCGGTACCACCCAGGTTCAGCTCAATGTCGTCGCCGAGCGCATCCTCGGCCTCCCGCGCGATTGAAGGGACTGCCATGAAGCCCATCAAGCCCACAGAGCACGCGAAGCCCATGAAGCTCATGAAGGCGTACGTCGTCGGTGTCGGCATGACGAAGTTCGAGAAGCCCGAGACGCGCGACTGGCAGTACTGGGACATGGCGAAGGAGGCCGGGACGGCGGCGCTCGCCGATGCCTCCCTCGCATACGAGCAGATCCAGCAGGCCGTCGTCGGCTACTGCTTCCAGCCCTCCACCGCCGGTCAGCGGGCGGTGTACGAGCTCGGCCTGACCGGGGTCCCCGTGTACAACGTCAACAACAACTGCGCGACCGGCTCCACCGCGCTGATGATGGCCCGGCAGTTCGTCGAGGGCGGCGGCAGCGACTGCGTCCTCGCGCTCGGCTTCGAGAAGATGACGCGCGGCGCACTCGGCGGCGGTGGCGCGGACGGGGGCGCCGCGGACTTCAAGACGTCCCCCGTGGCCCGGCACTACGGAATCATGGCCGCCACCCACGGCTTCCGGATGAGCCCGCCCACCGCCCAGATATTCGGCAACGCGGCCCGCGAGCACATGGAGCGGTACGGGACGACCGAGGCGCAGCTCGCGGCGGTCGGCGCCAAGAACCACCGGCACTCGGTGAACAATCCGTACGCCCAGTTCCAGGACCCGTACACGGTCGAGGAGATACTCGCCGCGAAGACCATCCACAGCCCGCTGACCAAGCTCCAGTGCTCACCCACCTCCGACGGGGCGGCCGCAGCCGTCGTGGTGTCGGAGCGCTTCGTCGAGCGCCACGGTCTGGGCGACCGGGCGGTGGAGATCGTCGCCCAGGCCATGACCACCGACACCGGCGACTCCTTCGCCTCGGGGACCTGCATCGACGCGGTGGGCCTGCCGATGTCGCGGGCCGCCGCCCGGCAGGTCTACGAGGCCTCCGGGCTCTCGGCCGCCGACCTGGACGTCATCGAACTGCACGACTGCTTCTCCATCAACGAACTCCTCACCTACGAGGCGCTCGGGCTGTGCGGCGAGGGCGAGTCCGGAAAGCTCGTCGAGTCGGGCGCCACCACCTACGGCGGCCGCTGGG
>NZ_JBEXPH010000077.1:0-38133 GCF_040611955.1 Streptomyces sp. NPDC006510
AACCGGGCGAGCGACCCGCCCAGTTCGCGTTGGCGCAGGATGATCGGTGTGGCCGGCAGCGGCCCGTCCTCGCGGCGGGACGGCGCGGACGCCACCGCTCGCGGGGTGCGCGTGCCCAGGTGGTCGGCGAGCGCGCGCGGTGTCTTCAGCAGGAACACGTCCCGGGGGGCGATCGGCAGGCCGAGCGCCCTGGCCCGGTTGATCACGGTGATGGCGACGATGCTGTCGCCGCCGGCGCCGAAGAAATCGGTGTCGGCGTCCACGTCGACGCCGGGCAGCGTCTCGGTGAAGACGCCGACCAGTGCGGTGAGCGCGGAGCCGCCGGCGGCCACCGGGCTGTCGTCCTCGGCGGCGCGTTCGGTCAGGGCCGCGCGGTCCAGCTTGCCGTTGACCGTCAGCGGCAGGGCGTCGACCGGCAGCACCCGGCCCGGCACCATGTGCACGGGCAGTTTGGTGGAGAGCAGGCCGGTGAAGTCACCGGGCACCCGGCCCACGACGTGCGCGACCAGGTGGTCGCCGCTGTCCGCCACGGTGACGGCCGCATCGACGACACCGTCGAGTTCCCTGACCGCGGACTCCACTTCGCCGAGCTCGATACGGAAACCCTTGAGCTGCACCTGGTCGTCCGCACGGCCGGCGAACTCCAGCTCCCCGTCGAGCGTGCGGCGGGCGAGGTCGCCGGTGTGGTACATGCGGGAGCCGTCGCCCGTGAACGGGTCTGCCACGAACCGGCCCGCGGTGAGCCCCGGCCGGCCCAGGTAGCCGAGCGACACCTGGTCACCGGCGACGTAGATGGCGCCCACCCGGCCCGGCGGCACCGGCCGCAGCCGGTCGTCGAGCAGGTGGACGACCAGGCCGGGGATCGGACCGCCGATCGGGCTGACGTCGACGCCGGGGGCGAAGTCCTCGTCGGTCAGCACCCGGTGGGTGACATGGACGGTGGTCTCGGTGATGCCGTACATGTTGACGAGCCGGGGCGATTGCGTGCCGTGCCGCTCGACCCAGCCGCGCAGCCGCCCGAGGTCCAGCGCCTCGCCTCCGAAGATGATCAGGCGCAGCGCCGTGACCGGTTCGCCTGCGTGCCGGTCGGCCTCGATGAACCGGTGGAACGCCGACGGTGTCTGGTTGAGCACGGTCACCGCGCGCTCGCGGACCAGTCGGTGAAAGTCGACCGTGGAGCGGGTCAGCCCGTACTCCGGCACGATCAGCTCGCCGCCGTGCACCAGCGCGCCCCACAGCTCCCAGACCGCGAAGTCGAAGGAGAAGGAGTGGAACTGGACCCATACGTCGTGCGGGCCGAAGGCCGTGTCGGGCCCGGTGTTGGCGAGGAGCGTCACCACGCTGGAGTGCGGGACGACGACACCCTTGGGCCGGCCGGTCGAGCCGGAGGTGTAGATCACGTACGCGGGGTCGTGCCAACCGGCCTCGGGGCCGGTGGTGGTGGCCTGCGGGAGGTCGTCCCCCTGGACGAGGACGCGGGCCTTCAGGTCCGCTCGGGCCAGCAGCCGGGCGAAGCGGTCGCGCTGTTCACGGTCCACCAGCACGACCTGCGGGGCGGCGTCGGCGAGTACGTACTCCAGCCGCTCGTCCGGGTACGCCGGGTCCAGCGGCACATACGCGCCGCCCGCGGTGACGACCGCGACCAGGGCGACGACCTGCTCCACGGAGCGCGGGACGGCGACGGCGACCCGCTTGCCCGGTCCGACACCGGCCGCACGCAGGACCGCCGCCAACTCGTCCTTGGCGTCCGCCAGTTCGCCGTAGGTCAGTGACCGGGTGCCGCCGTCGAGGGCGCACTGGGTGACGGCGGTGGCGGCCGGGGCGCGGTTCGCGGTGGCGTCGAACAGTTCGCCCAGCGTCGCCGGGGAGATCCGCGCCGGGCGCCGGGCGGGTTCGCGGACCAGTTCGTCGACCAGCCAGTCCGGCCGGCCGAGCAGCCCGGTGAGGGCCCGGGTGAACGTGTGCAGGATCGCCTCGGCGCTCTCCCGGCGCAGCAGTTCCCCGTCGTAAATCAGGTTGAAGCGCGGACGACCGTCGCGTGTGCGCTCCACCACCAGCGTCAACGGGTAATGCGGGGCGCCCTCGTTGACGATGTCGGTGATGACCAGCGTGTCGCCGGGGCCGCGCAGGGCGTCCACATCGGTCGCCACGTCGAACACCACCAAGGTGTCGAACAGGGCCCCGGCCCCGGCCTGACGGCCGATCCTCGCCAGTGAGACGTGCTGGTGCGCCAGCACCGCGCTCTGGTGTTCCTTCACCGTCGCGAGCAGGTCGCGGGCCGTGGTGTCGGTGGCCCACCGGGCGCGCACCGGGATCGTGTTGATGAACAGGCCCACCATGTCCCCGATGCCGGGCACCTCCGCGTCGCGCCCGGACACCGTGGAGCCGAACACGATGTCCCTGCTGCGCAGGATGCCGCCCAGCGTCACGGCCCACGCGCTGTGCACGGCCACGCTCAGGGGCACTCCGGCCGACCGGGCGGCCGCGTCGATGTCGTCGGCGGGCTCGACGGCGGTGTCGGCGAACCGATCGGAGGGGGTGTGCCCTTCGGCGACCAGCGAGGGGCCGGGCAGACCGGCGAGTTCGTCGCGCCACACCCGGTCGCTCTCGTCGTGGTCGCGTCCGGCGAGCCGCCTCACGTGGTCGCGGTGGCCGCCGGGCGGGTACACGGTGCCCGGCGCGTGGTACTCGGCCAGCAGCGCGCGGAGCATCGGCGGCACGGACCAGCCGTCGGCGACGATGTGGTGCACGGTCTGCACCAGGACGTTGCGGCCGGAGCCGGCGCGGATGAGCGTGTACCGCATCAACGGCCCAGTGGCCAGGTCGAATCCGGCGCGGCGGTCCCGCTCGGCGTGGTCGCGGATCTCGTCGTCGGTGGCGGCGGGCAGGTCCAGGGTCGTGAAGGGCGCCTCCGTGCCGCTTTCGAGGACGGAGACGACACGGCCGTCGGCGAGGGCGGTGAACCGGGCGGCCAGGTTGGGGTGGAGCGTGAGCAGCCGGGTGGCCGCCGCCGCGAGCCGGTCGGCGTCCACGTCGCCGTCCAGCGTCAGCAGCTGCTGCTCGACGTAGCTGCCCGTCGCCTCGTCGTCGAAGACCGAGTGGAAGTACAGGCCCTCCTGCAACGGGGTCAACGGCAGGATGTCCCGCAGGGCCGGGCCGTCCAGTTCGTCGACGTCGGCCTGGGTGAGTGGCACCAGGGGAAAGTCGCCGGGGGTGTGGCCGCCTTCTTCGAGGGCGGCCAGGGCGGCCAGGGCGGACCGGAAGTACTGGGCGAGGGTGGTGATGTCCTCGTCGGTGAAGATCCCCTCGGGCCAGGAGATGGTGGTGATCAGCCGGTACGCGCCGCTCGCGTCGGGTTCGGCGATCGCGTTGAACTCCAGGGCGCGCGGCATGCGCATCCCCGGGTCGCGCTTCTCACCCAACTGACCTGTGGTGACCGCGAGTTGCCAGTCACCGCGGGCGCCCGCGTCGAAGCGGCCCAGGTAGTTGAAGAGCACCTGGGGTACGGGCGTGGTCAGCCCGGTGTCGGTCAGGTAGCGCAGGGCGCCGTAGGAGATTCCGTTGCCCGGCACCCCGGCGAGGTCCTCCTTGACCGCCTTGAGGGCGGCGGCCAGGTACGCGGGTGCGGTGAAGTCGGCTGCCGCGCCGGGGTCCACGGTCACCGGGAACAGGGTGGTGAACCAGCCCACGGTCCGCGACAGTTCGGGCTCGAACCCGGCGGCGTCCGCGACGTGACGGCCTTCGCGGCCGTGTCCTTCGAGCTCGATGCGGGCGAACGTCTGGTGCTGCCCGCGGTCGCGGCGCCACCGGGCCAGGGTGACGGCGAGAGCGGTCAGCAGCACGTCGTTGACGCCCGCGTGAAACCTCGCGGGAATCGTGCCCAGCAGCGCGGCCGTGTCCTCGGGCCCGACGGAGACGGTCCGCGTCCGTTCCCGGGCGACGGTGTCGGCCGCGGTCGGCGCGCGCCTGCCCAGTAGTGCGTCCGGTCCCGGCAGGGGGCGCTGGAAGTGGGCACGGTCCGAGTCGGATGCCGCGCGGCCCAGCAACTGGGTCCAGCGCCTGAACGACGTACCCACCGGGGGCAGCTCGATCGGCGCACCCGAGGCGAGCCGGCGCCATGCCGTGGCCAGGTCGTCCATCAGGATCCGCCAGGACACACCGTCGATCACGACATGGTGGGCGACCAGGACCAGTTGCCGCGCCTCGCGGCGCCACACCGCGCGCAGCATCACACCGTGGTCCGGGTCGAGCCCCTCGATGGCGAGCGCGACACACTCCTCCAGCGGGCGGTCGCTCTCCCGCCACCCCACGACGGACCGGCCGGCCTCGGGGATGTCGAAGCCCCAGCGGTCGCCGCGCACCAGCACGGCGCGCAGCATGTCGTGCCGCCTCAGCACCGCGGCGAGGATCTGGTCGAGCGCTTCGGCGGTCAGGTCCGCCGGGGTGTTGAGTACGACCGACTGCACGAAGCCGTCGATCGCGTCGGTGGTCCGGCCGAGCCACTGCACGATGGGCGATCCCACGACGGAGCCGGTCGGGACATCGGCGTGGTCCACGGCGGACACGTCCTCACGGCTCGCCACCGAGGCCAGTGCCCCGAGCACGCTGTGGGTGAAGATCTGCCGTACGGTGACGTGGAGGCCGGCGTCCCGCAGTGCGCTCAGCAGCGAGATCGCCAGGATGCTGTCCCCGCCGAGCCGGAAGAAGTCCTGGTCGACACCGGCCTTCTCCAGCCGCAGCACCGCCGCGACGGCCGCGCACACCACCCGCTCCTCGTCGGTGACGGGCGCCATGGCGGAGCCCGTGCCGATGTCGGGCTCCGGCAGGGCGCCCCGGTCGAGCTTGCCGTTCGCGGTGAGCGGGAACTCCTTCATCACGACGAGGTGGGCGGGCACCATGTACTCCACCATGTGCCGGGCGGCCCAGGCCCTGACCTCGTCCGCCCGCAGCTCCCCGTGGCCGGCGGCCGGGATCACGTACCCCACCAGGTAGCTGCCGCCCGCCGTGTTCTTCTTCGCGACGACGCAGGTGTGCCGTACCCCGGGGTGCTCCGCCAGGCCGGCCTCGACGTCCTCGATCTCCAGCCGCATGCCGCGGATCTTGATCTGGTTGTCGGCTCGGCCGAGGAAGTCCAGCGACCCGTCCGGGGCGAAACGTGCCAGGTCACCGGTCCGGTACAACCGGGACCCGTCGTTGGCGAACGGGTTCGCCACGAACCTGGACGCCGTCAGGCCGGGCGCGTTGACGTAGCCGCGCCCCAGGAGGAGTCCGCCCGCGTACAGTTCGCCGCCGACCCCGACCGGGACC
Organism: Streptomyces sp. NPDC006510; assembly: GCF_040611955.1. Lineage (NCBI taxonomy): Bacteria > Bacillati > Actinomycetota > Actinomycetes > Kitasatosporales > Streptomycetaceae > Streptomyces > Streptomyces sp. NPDC006510. Next base: position 5,308 of record NZ_JBEXPH010000077.1, read on the forward strand.
GGGCGCAGCTCGTCGTCCAGCACGTACAGCTGGGTGTTGGGGTTGGCCCTGCCGATCGATGTCGACAGGCGTTCGGCGGCGCCCCGGTAGATGACGTGGGAGACGCCGATGGTCGTCTCGGCCGGGCCGTAGCCGTGGTACAGCGGGATGTCGAGCCGGGAACGGAACCGCTCGTACAGCTCCGGGGTCAGCACCTCGCCGCCGCACCACACGTGCCGCAGGCTGCCCAGGCGGCCGGAGTCGCCCGCGATCTCCAGCAGCACGTCCAGCATCGACGACACCAGGTAGGTGAAGGTGACGCGCTGCTCGGCGATCACGCTCAGCAGGTGGTGCGGGTCTCGTTCGCCGCCGGGCCGCAGGATCACCAGCCTGCCGCCGGACACCAGCGGCAGGAAGATCTCGTTGATGGAGATGTCGAAGGAGAGCGGCGCCTTGAACAGCGACGCGTCGTCGTGGCCGAAGCCCAGGATCTCGTCGGCCTGCCACAGCAGGCGCTCGCTGATCGCCTCGTGCCGGATCATGGCGCCCTTGGGCCGTCCGGTCGAACCGGAGGTGAAGATCACGTATGCCAGGGCCGAGCCGGGGACGGTTGTGTCCGGCCCCTCGGCGGGGTGGGCGCCGAACCCCCAGTCGCCGAGGTCGACGGCCACGGCGTCCGGTTCACCCGCACCGTGCTCGCCCGAGTCGTTGAGTTGCAGGACGACCCGGGCGTCCTCGACGACGACGGCCCGGCGCGCGGCGGGCCATTGCGGATCGAGCGGCACGAACGCGCACTTCGCCCGGAGCACGGCGAGGAGCCCGATGACCATCTCGGCCGAGCGGTCCAGCGAGATCCCGACGACCTGTTCGGCGGTGAGCCCGCACTCGATCAGATGATGAGCCAACTGACTGGAGTACTTGGCTACTTGACCATACGTCAATGACCTGTGCCCGTCGACGATCGCGACGGCGTCCGGCCCGGCGCATGCCTGCTCGCGGAACATCTCCATGATGGTCGGGCGCACCCGGTCGGCCCGGGTGTCGTTCCACCGGGCCAGGGCCTCGATCCTCGCCGCCGTGTCGGACGGACCGATGGTGCCGATGGGCCGGTCCGGGAAGTCGGCCAGGTCGTCCAGCGCGAGCTGCGCTTCGGCCGGCACCACGCCGTCGGGGACGGTGATGCTCCGGCCGTCCGCGCCGACCTCCCAGCCCTCGCTCCCGGTAGCGCCGTTGCCGATCCACTTGAGGACGTCGGCGAACAGCGTGCCGGGGGTGAGGTCCATGCCGTCGGGACCGAGGCCGGTCGCCCAGTACGACAGCCCGACGGCGCACGCTGCGACGATGGTCCGGTCACCGTGGTCGCCGGTTCGCCGGCGCACTTCGGCCAGGCGTGCGGGAGAAAGCAGTACGCGCGGAGCGCTCGGTTCCATCATCGAAGACTCAGCATCCTTCCAAGGCACGCGAGTTGACCCGACCTGGCCAGAACTGGCCTAACTTCCCTCTCGCCAGGCACGCCACAGCCGTGCGTACTGGCCGCCCAGAGCCACCAGCTCCCCGTGCGTTCCTTCCTCCACCACACGCCCCGCGGACAGCACGGCGATCCGGTCCGCCGCCATCGCCTGGGTCAGCCGGTGTGCCACGAACAGCGTGGTCCGGCCCGAGCACGCGGCGAGCACGGCCCGCTCCAGCTCGGCGGCCCCCTCGCTGCCCGCCTCCGCGGTCGACTCGTCGAGCACCACCACCGGGGCGTGGCCCAACACCAGTCGGGCCAGGGCGATCTGGGCGACCTTGGTGCCGTCCAGGCGCTCCCCGCCCTCGCCGACCACGGTGTTCAGCCCGTCGGGCAACAACTCCACCCAGCCGTCGGCGCCGACCGTGCGCAACGCGTCCATCAGCCGGTCGTCGCCCGCCCCGGGCGCGGCGAGCCGCAGATCGTCGGCGAGCGGACCCGAGAACACATGCGTCTCCTGGGTCAGGATGCTCACCAGAGCCCGCGCCCCGGCCTCGTCCAGACCGGCGAGGTCCTGCGACCCGATGCGCACCGACCCGGCCTGCGGGGTCCCGATGCCGGCGATCAGCGCGGCCAGGGTCGACTTGCCCGCACCCGTCGCGCCCACCAGCGCGAGTGAACCCCCGGCCGGGATGGACAGGTTCACATCGCGCAGCACGGGTTCCTCGGCGCCGGGATAGCTGAATGTCAGCCCCTCCACCGTCACCGGACACGGCCCGGCTCCGGCCGGCGCCACGGACGTGTCGCCGACCAGCCGGCCCTCCGCGGGCTCCCCCAGCACCCCGACCAGGCGGGTGAGGCTCGCGCCCGACTTCTGCGCCTCGTCGAAGGTGAACATGATGGCGCCCAGCGGGGTGAACAGCCGGTGGAACATCAGCGGGGCCGCCGACACCTCGCCCAGACTGGCGGCGTCGGCCTCCAGCAGGGCGTACCCCACCACGACGATGAGGACCAGCCCGATGAACTCGGCACGGTTCTCCCGGCCGACGAACCGCCCGAAGAACCGGAACACCTCGACGCCGAGATCGCGCACCCGCCACGACTCCTCGGTGACCTTCTCGCGGACGGCGTCCTCCAGGCGGTACGCCCGGACCGTGTCGATCCCGTTCAGACCGCTGATCAACGCCTGCGCACGGTCGGCCTGGGCCGCCCGCTGCTTCCGGTAGAGCGGTGCGGACCGGGGCAGATACCACCGCAGCGCCAGCCCGTACGCGGGCAGCGCGCCGGCCCCGGCCAGGCCGAGCCGCCAGTCCAGCCCGAACATGCCGACCGTGGCGATGACGACCAGCACTCCCGCCGAGAACACCGTGGGGACGGCCGCCCGGATGCCCTTGGACAGCACGGCCACATCGTCGCCGACCCGGGACAGCACATCGCCCCGGCCGACCTGCTCGACGCGTGCGCTCGGCATCCCCAGCACCGCGCGGACGGCACCTTCCCGCAGCCGGGCCAGCAGATCCGCGCCCAGCCGCCCGATCAGGTACGTCGACACCGCGGTGGCCACCGCGCCGAGCAGCGCGGCGGCCCCCATCAGCACCCCGACCGTGACCAGCACCGAGCGCGATTCGCCCCCGACCACCGCGTCGACCACCCGGCCCAGCAGAAGCACGGGGAGCACCTGGAGCGCCGCCCCGGCCACCGTGGTGAGCACGGTGGAGGCGGTCAGCCACGGGGCCCGCCGACAGTGCGCCACCACCCACCCGGTGGCCTCGCCCCCGGTCGCCGTGCGCAGGGCTGCCGGGGCGACGCGGGTGTCGGTGGCACTCACACGAAGGCCAGATCTCTCCGGGGACGGGGCAGTCCGGTCGGCATCTCTACTCGACCGACTCGACGAGCTCGTCGATCGCGTACGGCAGGGACAACAGGGTGCCCTGGGACATGGCCGCACCGACCGCCGGGCCCTCGCTGTCCAGCAGGTACGACACCTTGCCGTTCTTGACGGCGGGCAGGTTGGTGAACAGTTCGAACTTCTTCAGCGCTTCCGTGTCCGCCTTGTCGTTGATGACGAAGATGCGGTCGACGTCGACCAGGTCGATGCGCTCGGGGGACAGCACGGTGAAGAACTTGCCGTCCGCGACCTTGTCGATCCCGGTCTGATACTTGAAGCCGATGCCCGTCACCAGCCGTCCGCGTACGTCGGTGGAGGTGAACGGTGCGACGGAGTCCTTGTACCAGGACAGCGCCACGGCGGTCCGGTCCGCGAGCTCCGGGTGTGCCTTCCTGGCCGTGTCGAGCTTGTCCTGGATGCCCTGGACCAGCTCGGTGCCCTCGTCCTCCTTGCCGAGCGCCTTGGCGATGTGCACCGCGTTGTCCTGCCACGGCGCGCTGAAGGGCTCCTTCTCGCCCTTGGTGCGGCCCACCGTCGGGGCGATCCTGGAGAGCTTCTCGTAGGCGGCCCGGTCGATCTCGGAGTAGACCGCGATGATCAGGTCCGGCCGCAGGGAGGCGATCTTCTCGTAATTGGGGCCCGAGTCACCGTTGTTCATGATGACCTCGGGCCGGGTGTCGCCCCACTTGTCCCTGACCCACGGCCACTGGGTGTTGATGTCGGGGGACTTGCCGGCCGGGTTCGGGTACTGGTCGACCATGCCGACGGGCTTGATGCCGAGCGCCAGGACGGCCTGGTCGTCCGTGTAGCCCACGGAAACGACGCGTTGGGGAGCCTTGGTGATCTCCGTGGATCCGAATGCGTGCTCCACGGTGACCGGGAACGCGCCGGAGGCGGCGGGGGCGTTCTCGTTCGCCTTGTCCGCCGGGTCGGAACCGCATCCCGCGAGGAGGCCGACACCGAGGGTCGCGGCGGACAGTGCCGCCGCCAACCGCCGCCAGGGCTTCACACGCGTCGTTCGATGGAGAAGCATCCGGAATCCCTTGCTTTCACACTGGCCACGGCACCCTTGTGCAAGGGCAGCCAAACCTCACCCCGCACAAGTGAGGCTAGCCTAGCCTAACTTCTGAACTTTCCTTCGCCGGGCGCGACTTGGGCTCACATCCGTCTCCGATGACCGGCCGGCAGCGCCTCGTCGTTGTGATCGCCGGACCCTACGGGTCGAGCCGGACGTGCGTACGGCCGATCGGCACGATGAGCGGCCGGTCGCCCACCGGGTCGTCGATCACCTCGGCGCGCAGCCCGAACGCCTCGTGCAGCAACTCGGCGGTGATCACCTCACGCGGGTGTCCCTGCGCCAGGACGGAGCCCGCCCGCATCACGATCAGGTTGTCGCTGTAGCGCGTGGCCAGATTGAGGTCGTGCAGCACCATGACCACGGTGCACCCCGACTCGTGCAGGTCGTCCACCAGGTCGAGCACGTCGATCGCGTGCGCCAGGTCCAGATAGGTGGTCGGCTCGTCCAGCAGCAGCAGGTCGGTGCCCTGGGCCAGGGTCATCGAGATCCAGACGCGTTGGCGCTGTCCGCCGGAGAGCGAGTCGACCGGACGGCCGGCGAGTTCGGACACCCCGGTCATGGCCAGCGCGCGCTCCACGACACCGGCGTCGTCCGAGGACCACTGCCGCAGCCAGCTCTGGTGCGGATGGCGTCCCCTGGCGACCAGGTCGGCCACGGTCAGCCCCTCCGGAGCGACCGGCGCCTGTGGCAGCAGACCGAGCTTCTTCGCCACGTCCCTGGTCCTGAGCCCGGCGATGTCCTCGCCATCCAGCACGACCGTCCCGCCGGCCGGCTTCAGCAGCCGCGTCAGGGTCCGCAACAGGGTGGACTTCCCACAGCCGTTGGGACCGATGATCGTGGTGATCACCCCCGGCGGAATCGCCACGTCGAGCTCGTCGATGACCGTCCGGCCGCCGTACCCGACCGTGACGCCCCTGGCTGCCAGCCGTGAGGCGTCCTTGGCCCCGGACTCCGTCCCGGTGATGAACTGAGCGGCCACAAGCCCTCCTTGTCGAGGTCCGTCTTGAATTCTTACCGGCTGCCGAGGTTCGCCCGCACCAGCAGAAAGATGAGGAACGGGCCGCCGATCGCGGCGGTGACCACACCGACCGGGAGGGTGATCGGCAGCGCCGTACGGGCGACCAGGTCCGACCCGGTCAGCAGCAACGCGCCCACCAGACCGGAGGCCACCAACGGCGGTGTGGGGAACCTCGCCAGACGCATCGCCACCTGCGGCGCCACCAGAGCGACGAACGGAACCGGGCCCGCCGCGCTCACCGCCACGGCGGCCAGCAGGACCGCGCACAGCAGCAGGACGGCCCGCACCGCGGAGTACCGGACGCCCAGGCCGGCGGCGACCTCGTCGCCGAGATGCATCGGCTGGAACTGGAACGCGGCACCGGCCACCACGACGACCAGAACGAGCGTGCACCAGAGCGCCACCCGGACCTCGTCCCACGACCGGCCGTCCAACGAGCCGACCAGCCACGCCTGGGCCCTGGCCACGTCCCGGATGTCGGCCGAGACCAGCAGCCAGGTCGTGATCGCCTCCATCACGGCACTCACCGAGATACCGATGAGGATGAGCCGGAAGCCGTCGATCCCGCGCCGCCATGCCAGGAAGTACACCAGCAGCCCGGTACCGAGACCGCCCGCGAGCGCCGCCGCGGGCAGGCCCACCGAACCGACGACCGCCGCGGCGGTCCCGCCCGACACCGTCACCAGGAACACCGCGACCGCGCCGGCTCCCCCGGTGATGCCCAGGATGTCCGGGCTGGCGAGCGGATTGCGGGCGACGGACTGCGTGATCGCCCCGGACATCCCCAGCGCGAACCCCACGACGAGACCGGCCAGGGCACGCGGCATCCGCAGATCCATGACCACGAACTCGTCGACCTGTTCACCCCGGCCGAGGATCGTGGCGATCACCCGCGAGAGGCCGATGGGAAAGTCCCCGACGCCGATGGAGAGGCAGAACACCAGGAAGGTCGCCGCCATCAGCAGCAGCGTGAGCAGGACGAGCCAGGGCCGCCATACGAACGACACATGGCCGAGCCGCACGCCCGGCGCCACCGATGGGTTCACGTCTGTCCCGTTCACGTGTTCCTGAACCTTCCTCGCCACACCAGGACCGCGAAGAACGGGGCGCCGAGGAGGGCGACCACAACACCCGCGTCCAGCTCGCCCGGCCGCACCACCAGGCGCCCCACGATGTCGCAGACCAGCAGGACGACGGAGCCGAGCAGACCCGCGTACGGCACCAGCCAGCGGTAGTCCGGCCCGGTCAGATACCGGGCCACGTGGGCCACCATGAGCCCGAGGAACGCGATGGGGCCGCACGCCGCCGTGGCCGCACCCGCGAGCAGGGTGATGGCGACGATGCCGATGGTGCGGCTCAGCGCGATGTCGACGCCCAGCCCCCGCGCCACGTCGTCGCCCAGGTTGAGCAGATTGAGCGCGGGCAGCGTGATCAGTGCCGGCACCAGTCCGGCCGCCACGAACACGGTCACCGGCCCGATGACGTCGAACCCGACACCGGCCACGGAGCCCGCGTTCCAGAACCGCAGCGCGTTCAGCGACTTCTGGTCGGACAGCGCGACCGCCGTGGTCATCGCCGCCAGGAACACCGTGATCCCCTGCCCGGCCAGGGCGAGCGTCAGCGGATTGCCCGCCCCCCGGCCGATGCTCGCGAGCCCGAAGACGACGACGCCGGCGACCGCCGCCCCCGCAAAGGCGAACCAGACGTACTGGAACGGGTCGGCGAAGCCGAACACGGCGATCACCGACACCACGGCGAACGAGGCACCGGCGTTCACCCCCAACAGGCCCGTATCGGCTATGGGGTTGCGGGTGTACCCCTGGATCAGCGCACCGCCGACCCCCAGCGCGATTCCCGCCACGATCGCGAGCACCGTCCGGGGCAGCCGCACGGTCCGCACGATGAGCCCGATCTCGGTGAGCCGCCGGTCGGATTCGGGTGCCGGGAACAGTCCGTGCCAGACCTCGGCGGGGCTCAGCGCGCGTGCACCGACGGCCAACGACACCGCCGCCGCGATCACCAGGAGCACCACGAGCGCGCCCAGACCCATGACCCGCCGCCGCCGGGCCTCTGTCGTACCCCTGGGCGCGGGGCGCTCAACCGCGGTCGTGCGCATGTCGACGCTCGTCATCCCTCGTGATCCGCCGGGGAGGCCTGGCCGGTCGGGTACCTCATGCGCAGGTGCCGGTGCCGTCGGCGACCGGACGGGCCTCGTCGGAGGCGGACTTGACTCCCCGGTCGAGCAGCGAGTCCAGGATCTCGCCGACCCGTATCGCGGTGTTGGACAGCAGCGACGTCGTGATGCCGTGGGTGTGCTCCGTGCCGCCCTGGAGGTAGATCCCGCAACGCAGCCCGGGGTCCGTCGCGACGCGGTAGTCGCGCTCGACGCGGACCCGCCCCTCGTCGTCGCGCAGGCAGCGGTCGGCGGCCTCGCCGAGCAGGCCGAGGGGGTCGGCGGGGCTGTAGCCGGTGGCGAACACCACGACATCGGCGTCCAGGAGCGTCTCCTCGCCCGTGACGAGGGACGTCACGGTGGTACGGACGCCGTCGGCGGTCTCCTCGACGTCGGTGACCCGGGACACGTTGAGGAAGCGCAGCCGTTCGGTGCCGAGGACCTTCTCCTGGTACATCTGCCGGTACAGGTCGTCGATCAGGTCGATGTCCACCACGGAGTAGTTGGTGTTGCCGTGGTAGTCCATCAGCCGGCTCTTGACGCTCGCGGGCGCGGTGAAGTAGTCGTCGACCGCCCCGGGGTCGAAGATCCGGTTGGCGAAGCTGCTGTCGTCGGCGGGGCTGTAGCCGTAGCGGGAGAAGACCGCGCAGACCTCGGCCCGGGGGAAGCGGCGGTGCAGATAGGCGACGTTCTCGGCGGCGCTCTGCCCGGCGCCCACGACGACGAACCGCGAGGGCGAGGTGCCCTCCAGGGCGTCGACCTTCCGCAGCAGATCGGAGTTGTGCCAGACGCGGTCGCCACGCTCCACACCTGGCGGCATGAGGGGGCGCAGCCCGGTGCCGATGACGAGGTTGCGGGCCCGGTGGACCGAAAGGCCCTCCCCCGAGCGGACTGTCACGTCCAGGTACTCCACGGCGCCGTCGTGGACGAAGGGCGTGACGGAGACGACCTCGTGGCCGTAGGAGACCATGTCGTCGACCTTGGCCGCGGCCCACTCGAAGTAGTCGTGGAACTCCACCCGCAGTGGGAAGAGGTTCTTGTGGTTGATGAAGTCGATCAGCCGGCCCTTGCTCTGCAGGTAGCACAGGAAGCTGTACTCGCTGGCCGGATTCCGGAGCGTCACCAGGTCCTTGAGGAAGGACACCTGCATGGTGGCGTCGTCGATCAGCATGCCGCGGTGCCAGCCGAAGCTCTGCTGTTGCTCGAAGAAGTGAGCGGTGACCGACTCCTGCCTGCCGACGCGTGTGTTGTGCTCACTCAGCGCGATCGCCATGGCCACATTGGAGGGACCGAAGCCGATGCCGATCAGGTCGTGGACCAGTGGTGCGTCGCCAGGAAGAACCGGTGACATGTCACTCCCATCGTGCGGGAAAGCCGCCTGTCAGGCGTAGGAAAGATGCGAAAGGTGGGCACGCCGACGGAGCCGCCCATCAAACTTAGGTGAGCCTAAGCTAATCACACGGTGCTGTCGATGGGGCAAGCCGGCTTTTGGGACTGACGGACCGTCAATCAAGGCCCGAAATAACCCAGTTGCAAAGTAAGGTAAGCCTTGCTTTACTTACTTCCGGTCCATCCCAGTCCTGAGGAGGAACCCCATGCGGGTCGTCATGTTCGGTTACCAGACCTGGGGGCACCGCACCCTGCAAGCCCTCCTGGACTCCGAGCACAGTGTGGAACTGGTCGTGACGCACCCCAGGAGCGAGCACGCGTACGAGAAGATCTGGAGCGACTCGGTCGCCGACCTCGCCGAGGAACACGGCGTCCCGGTGCTGATCCGCAACCGCCCCGACGACGAAGAACTGTTCCGGCGCCTCAAGGAGGCCGATCCGGACATCATCGTGGCCAACAACTGGCGGACGTGGATCCCGCCGCACATCTTCGGTCTCCCGCGCCACGGCACACTGAACGTCCACGACTCGCTGCTGCCGAAGTACGCCGGCTTCTCCCCGCTGATCTGGGCCCTGATCAACGGCGAGTCCGAGGTGGGTGTCACCGCGCACATGATGGACGACGAACTCGACGCCGGGGACATCGTCCGGCAGGAGGCGGTCCCGGTCGGACCGGCGGACACCGCCACCGATCTCTTCCACAGGACCGTGGACCTCATCGCCCCGGTCACCATCGGCGCACTCGGCCTCATCGCCGCCGGGCAGACGGAGTTCACCAAGCAGGACCGCTCCCGGGCTAGCTTCTTCCACAAGCGCTCCGCCGAGGACATCCGCATCGACTGGGCCTGGCCGGCCGAGGACCTCGAACGCCTGGTCCGCGCCCAGTCCGAGCCGTACCCCAGCGCCTTCACCTTCCACCGGGGCAAGCGACTGGAGGTCCTCGCCTCGGTGGTGTCCCAGGGCCGTTACGGCGGTACGCCCGGCCGCATCTTCTACCGCGAGGGCGAAGGCGTGGTGATCGTCGCCGGAGCCGACGCCCGCACCGGCCGCAACCACGGCCTGGCCATCACGCGCGTACGGACCGAGGACGGCCGGGAGATGCCCGCGACGGAGTACTTCACCTCCATGGGCGGCTACCTGACCCACCGTCCCTGACACCACGCCACCACGCGGTGTCGTGACGCCACCCCGGGTCCGCCTCGGAAGGACTTGGCCCGCTCAGCCGGCGGTGAGCACCCGCCAGTCGCGTGAGCCGATGTCGGCGGGTGTGCCGTCGAGGTTCCTGGCGGTGCGGGTCGCGGGTTCGAGGGTGATGGTCGCGGGGCCGGCCCAGCGCTGACCGAGCGGCTTGTCCGGGTCGGGCAGACAGGTCACAGCGGGCTCCCCCGCCCCCGTCACGAGGAGGCCCGCGAGCTCGTCGACCGTGGCCGGCGGCTGCCTCTGTGCGAGACGGGGGCGGACGAAGTCGTAGCGTTCGCCCGAATCGGGCTGGTAGAGCCAGGTCTTCTCGCCGGTGGCCGGAGCCGGCGTCAGGAAGTGGTTGGTGCGCACCAGTGTGCCGTGTTCGGGGCGCAGCCCGGCGAGGATGATGCCGATGGCCTGCGGGAGCGTAAGCCCCATCACGGGGCCGTAGCGGGCGCCGGAGCCGGGACGGTGGAGGGTTGGTCCGGTCCGATCAGGGGGTCGCCGCGGAGACGACGTACACGACAGGGTTCATCGGGTCGGTCATGTTCACCGTGATGTCCTGGGTGGGACGCGGGTCCTTGTTGGTGTGCGTGGTGCCCGCCCATTCGACGCCGGGGCCGAACTTCCAGCCCGAGATCGTCTGGTCGCGGGCGCCGATGGTCACCTTGCCGGGCTCCAGGTCGGAGCGCCCGCTGCCCATCCTGCCGAGGAAGCGGTCGAGCCCGGCGGACGTGGTGCGGAACTCCACGTACAGCCGGCTGGCCTTCCAGTTGTTGGTCTCGTAGTACTGCACGTCCAGGGAGTTGCCGGGCATCGGCAGCTCGAAGATCCGGCGCTGCATCCGGGACGGCCAGCCCTCCCGGAGCCCCTGCGCGGAGGCCTCGGCCTCCTTGTTCTGGCCGGAGCGGCGGCTCTGCCCGGCGGAGATCAGCAGATAGCCGGCCGGGATGCCGATGAGCAGCACGATGATGGTCGCCGTGATCAGCCGACGGCGGATCATCCGGCGCCGGTCCTGCGGCGGCCGGCCGTCGTCGGGCGGCGTGGACTGACGCGGCAGGACGGGGTGCTCGGCTGCGGTCATGAGTCTGGGGATCCCTAGGAGGTGCGGGTGTTGCGGGTATTACGGATGGTGCTCGCGGCCTGGTCGTAGATCTGGGCGTACCGCTCGTACCGTTCGACCCGGCGGCGGTTGGCGCGGCGGAATCTGCGGGCCACCAGCCGGGCCAGGTCGGCGGCGCCGACCATACCCGCCTCCGGTCCGAGCTGCGCCTTCGCGATCCGGGCCTCGGGGCGGTAGCCACGGCCGGTGAGGTGGCGCTTGAAGGCGTCCCTGGCGGGGCCGATCAGGAGGTCGTCGGCGGCGCTGACACCGCCCCCGATGACGAAGCAGGAGGGGTCGAGCGCGGCGGCCAGATTGGCGATGCCCACGCCGAGCCACTGGCCGATGTCCTGGAGGAGCTCGACGCACATCGCGTCGCCCTCGCGGGCCAGTTCGGTGATGAGGGGCCCGGTGATGTCGGGGATGTTGCCCTTGACCCGCTCGATGATCCCGTGGGCCACCGGGGAGTCCGCGGCGGCCAGCTCCTTGGCCTCCCGCACCAGTGCGTTGCCGGAGCTGTACTGCTCCCAGCAGCCCCGGTTCCCGCAGGGGCAGCGGTGCCCGCCGGGCACCACCTGCATGTGGCCGAACTCACCGGCGACGCCGTACTTGCCGCGCTTGACCTGGCCGTCCTCCAGGATCGCGCCGCCGATGCCGGTACCGAGCGTGATCATGACGAGGTGGTCCTCGCCGCGGCCCGCGCCGAAGCGCCACTCCGCCCAGGCGGCGGTGTTGGCGTCGTTGTCGACCATGACCGGGACGACGAGACGGGAGGCGAGGGCATCGCGCAGCGGTTCGTCGCGCCAGGCGAGGTGCGGGGCGAAGAGCACCTTGGAGCGGTCCGCGTCGACCCAGCCGGCCGCGCCGATGCCGACGGCGTGCACATCGTGCCGGTCGGAGAGGTCGAGGACCAGCTCGACGATGGTGTCCTCGACGACCCTGGGGCTCTTGGACTTGTCCGGCGTCTCGGTGCGCAGCTGTTCCAGGATGTTGCCGTCGGCGTCGACGACGCCCGCCATCACCTTCGTACCGCCGATGTCGATGCCGACGGTGGGTACCCGCGGTGCCGTGAGGTGCGAGCGCCGTTCCCGGGTGCCCACGGTCCGCAGGACGGTGGCGCGGGCGGAGCCGCGGTGTGTGAAGTCGCGGTACGTGCTCATCGTCCCTGCGGGGTCTGGGGGAGCCGGGGGCGGTGCTCCCGGCGGCGGACTGCGCCCGTCGGGCTCGATTCTGCCACTGCCGGGGCACCGGGGCTGGCGGACCGGTGCGTAGGGGGCCGGTCCCGGCCGGGGGCTACTCGGGCTTGCCGGGGGCCGGGTGGCCGCCGAGGTGGGTCGGTGCGGGGGCCCGTTCCAGCTCGTGGCTGAGCTCCTCCAGCTCGCTGCCGCCCGCCATCTGGCGGGTCAGCTCGTCCAGAGTGATGCTCGTCCTGGTGTGGCTGCCGGACATGGCGCCCCGCTTCAGCAGGACGAAACGGTCGCCGACGAGATACGCGTGGTGCGGGTTGTGCGTGATGAGGACCACGCCGAGACCCGCGTCGCGGGCGGCCGCGACGTACTTGAGCACGACCCCGGACTGCTTGACGCCGAGCGCGGCGGTGGGCTCGTCCAGGACGAGGACCTTGGCGCCGAAGTACACGGCCCGCGCGATGGCGACGCACTGGCGCTCGCCGCCGGAGAGGGTACCGATCGGCTGGTCGACGTCGCGCAGGTCGATCCCCATGCGCAGCAGCTCGGAACGGGTGGTCTCGCGCATCAGCCGCACGTCGAGGCGCTTGAAGGGGCCGGTTCCGGTGGTCGGCTCGGAGCCGAGGAAGAAGTTGCGCCAGACCGGCATCAGGGGGACGACGGCCAGGTCCTGGTAGACCGTGGCGATGCCGCGGTCCAGGGCGTCGCGCGGGTTGGCGAGGGTGGTCTCCTCGCCCTCGACGAGGAAGGTCCCGGAGTCGTGCCGGTGCAGCCCCGCGATGATCTTGATCAGGGTGGACTTGCCTGCGCCGTTGTCGCCGAGCACACAGGAGATCTCGCCCGCGTGGACCTCCAGCGAGACGTCCGTCAGGGCCTTGATGTTGCCGTAGAACTTGCTGACGTGGTCCAGCTCGACGAGCGCCCGGTGGGGCGCCTCCCGGTCGGCCGGTGCCTTGGGGGCCGTCATTTCGTCGCCTCCGCGCGCTTGCGTACCCATGCGTTGAGCAGGGTGGCCAGGAGCAGCATGGCTCCGAGGAAGAACTTGAACCAGTCCGGGTTCCACTCCGCGTACACGATGCCCTTGCTGGTCATGCCGAAGATGAAGGCACCGACCGCGGAGCCGATCGCGGAGCCGTAGCCGCCGGTGATCAGACAGCCGCCGATGACGGCCGCGATGATGTAGATCAGTTCGTTGCCGACGCCCTCGCCGGACTGCACCACGTCGAACGAGAACAGCAGATGCTGGCCGGAGACCCAGGCGGCGAAGGCGACCCCGAGGTAGAGGCCGATCTTGGTACGGATCACCGGGACGCCGACCGCGCGGGCCGCGTCGGCCTCGCCGCCGACCGCGAAGATCCAGTTGCCGAAGCGGGTACGGAGCAGGATCCAGGTGGCGATCGCGACGAGCACGGCCCACCACAGGATGGTGACCTTGAACTCGACGCCGCCGATGGTCCACTGCGAGGCGAAGACCTGGCGGGCCGAGTCGAAGCCCTCCATGTCACCGATCGACTTGGTGGACACGGTCCCGCTGATCAGCTTGGTGAAGCCCAGGTTGAGGCCGGTCAGCATCAGGAACGTACCGAGCGTGATGATGAAGCTCGGCAGTTTGGTGCGGGTCAACATGAAGCCGTTGAACGCCCCGATGGCCAGGGTGACCAGCAGCGACACGAGGACGCCGACCCAGACGTTGGCCGTCATCTGATAGCTGAACATCGACGAGATCAGCGCGGAGCTGGTGACCAGCACACCGGCGGAGAGGTCGAACTCGCCGCCGATCATCAGCAGCGCCACCGGCGCGGCCATGATCCCGATCGTCGAGGCCGCGTACAGCACGGTGCCGAGGCTGGAGGCGCGCAGGAAGCTGTCGGCGACGATCGAGAAGAAGATGAAGACCGCCGCGGCACCGACCACCGAGCCGAGTTCCGGACGGCCGAGCAGCCTGCGCAGCGGTGAGGTGCGCATCAGCCGCTCGTCGGCCCCGGCCGGGGCGGACGGTCCGGCGATCGTGCTCATCGGGTCCCCCGCTTCGTGTACTGGGCGAGTTCGGCGGCGTCCTTCGAGGTGATGATCTGCGGTCCGGTGAGGACCGGGCGGCCGCCACCGAGCACATTGCCGTTGTAGCGGTGGAGCCACAGCAGGTCGACCGCCTCGTACCCCTGGAGGTAGGGCTGCTGGTCGACCGCGAAGCCGAGGGTCTTGTCCTGGAGGGCCGAGGCGACCTTGGCGTTCAGGTCGAAGGTGTCGATCTCGGCCTTGCTGCCCGCGGTCCGCTTCGCCTTGACGGCGGCGTCCGCGAACGGTGCGCCGAGGGTGACGACCGCGTCGATGTTCTTGTCGGCCTGGAGCTTGGCCTCGATGGACGCCTGGACGTCGGGCATGTTGGTGCCCTCGACGTACAGGTTCTGCATCTGTCCGTCGAAGGTCTTCTTCGCTCCGGCGCAGCGCTGCTCGTGGCCGACGTTGCCCTGCTCGTGCAGGATGCACAGCGCCTTCTTGCGGCCCCGCGAGTTGAGCTCGTCGCCGACCGCCTCGCCGGCGATGGACTCGTCCTGGCCGATGTGGGTGAGCGCGCCGAACCGCTTGGACTCCGCGGAGCCCGAGTTCACCGTGATCACCGGGATACCGGCCCTGGTGGCCTTGGCCACGACGTCCTTCATCGCGTCCGGCTTGGCGAGGGTGACGATCAGCCCGTCGACCTTCTGGTCGATGGCGGCCTGCACCAGCTGGGCCTGCTGCTGCGCCTCGTCGTTGTGCGAGTACAGGAACTTGATGTTGTCCTTGACGGCCGCCTGCTCGGCGCCCCGCTGGACGATGTCCCAGAAGGTGTCGCCGTCTCCCGAGTGGGTGACCATGGCGAAGGTCCAGCGGGGCGTGTTCACCGCGGACCGGCCCTCGGCAGCAGCCTGGGCCGCGCGCTCCTCCGCCCGCTTGCCACCGGTGCTGCTGCATCCCACGAGGGAAGCCCCGAGCACCGCCGCAAGCACGGCGCCCATCGCACGTACCCCTGTCCGAACCCTTGCCACGACGCCGTGCCCTTCTTGTGCTGCTCGCTGTGCTGCCTGGAGGGGCCGGGGATGGTGCACACCCGGCCCGGCTGGCCAAGTATCCCCGAGCGGTCGGCGGCGCCGCCCGGCAGGGGCGGGGCGCGAGTGTCGGCACCGGGTGCGCACCGCGGTGTGCGGGCGGTTCACCGGGTGCCGCGCGCGGTGTACTTCTCCAGCTGCGGCACATCGTCGGCGGTGACGATCGCCGGGCCGGTGAGCACCGGCTTTCCGCCGCCGATGACGTTGCCGTTGGTCCGCTTCAGCCACAGCTCGTCGACGGCGAGATAGCCCTGGAGGTAGGGCTGCTGGTCGACGGCGAAGCCGAGCTCGGACGCCTTCAGGCGTTTGACGACCTCGGCGTTCAGATCGAAGGTGTCGACCTCCGCTCTGCTGCCGGAGCCCTCCTTGGCCTTGACGGAGGCGGCGGCGAAGGGGGCGCCGAGGGTGACGATCGCGTCGATGTCCTTGTCGGCCTGGAGCTTCGCCTCGATCGAGGAGGTGGAGGCCGGCATGTTGGTGCCCTCGACGTTGAGGTTCTCGACCCTGCCGCCGAAGGTCTTGCGCACCCCGGCGCAGCGCTCCTCCAGCGACACGTTGCCCTGCTCGTGGATGACGCAGAGAGCCTTCTTGCGGCCCCGTGCGTCGAGCTCGTCGCCGACCGCCTCGCCCGCGACCTTCTCGTCCTGCCCGATGTGCCCGAGGGCGCCGGCCTGCCGGGAGAACTGCGCGCCCGAGTTGATGGTCACGACGGGTATGCCGGCCTTCACCGCCTTCGCGACGACGTCCTTGACGGCTTCCGGTTTGGCGAGGGTGACGATCAGCCCGTCGACCTTCTGGTCGATGGCGGCCTGGACGAGCTGGGCCTGTTCCTTGCCCTCCTTGTTCGCCGAGTACAGGAACTCGACGTTGTCCTTGGCAGCCGCCTGTTTCGCGCCGCTCTGCACGATGTCCCAGAAGGTGTCGCCCTCCCCGGAGTGCGTAACCATGGCGATCTTCATCCGGGGCGTGCCGGCCGCCGTGCCCGCGCCGCTTCCCCCTGCGGGTTTCTCCTCGGCGCTCCTGCCGCCGGAGCCGCTGCACCCGGCGACGGTGAGCCCGAGGCCGAGGGTCGCGACGGTGATCAGGGTTGCTGCCCTGCGAGAGGTACGCATGGTGGGTCCGCCTTCTCTCCCCGCCGCCCGATTGCGGCTGGGGGAGTTCTAGCGGCGGGCGTACGAGACGTCAACGGGGCCGTGCGGCCGTGGTCACCGTACGAGCAGCTGGAAGTCGAAGGTGTAGCGGGAGGCCCGGTAGATGTGGGAGCCGTACTCGACCGCCCGCCCGGTGTCGTCGAAGGTGGTGCGCTCCATCGTCAGCAGGGCGGCCCCCGCCGTCTCGGCGAGCCCGGCCGCCTCGTCTGCGGTGGCGAGCCGGGCGCCGACGGTCTGGCGGGCGCTGTGCAGGGTGATCCCGGCGCCGCGCATCAGCCGGTACAGGCCGGTGGCCTCCAGCCGCCCGGTGTCCAGGTCGACGATCCCGAGCGGCAGGTGGTTGCGCAGGAGCGCCAGCGGCTCGTCGTGCGCGTACCGCAGCCGTTCGACGAGGTGTACGTCGGTGCCTTCGGCGACCGCGAGGGCGTCGGCCACCGCCGCCGGGGCGGGTTCGACGGTGTTGCGCAGGACGCGGGTCGTGGGGTGCCCGCCCGCGGCCTCCAGGTCGTCGTAGAGGCTGCTCAGTTCGAGCGGGCGCCTGACCCTGCTGTGCACGACCTGGGTGCCGACGCCGCGACGGCGCACCATCAGCCCCTTGTCGACGAGCGACTGGATGGCCTGGCGGACCGTGGGCCGGGACAGGCCGAGCCGCGCCGCGAGCTCGATCTCGTTGCCGAGCAGACTGCCGGGGGCCAGCCGGCCCTGCTCGATGGCGGCCTCCAGCTGCTGGGCCAGCTGGAAGTAGAGCGGGATCGGGCTGGTGCGGTCCACGCCCAGTTCGAGTGCGGCGGGGTCGGTGGTGGGTTTGGGCACGCGTGGAGGGTAACCCTCACGTCAGAACCTCCGGTAGTCCGGTCGTTCTGTTGTCCGGACAGCATGACGAACCAACAAGGCGCACCTTGTCAGGACATATGGTTGACAGCGCAGCCGGTGGACGGCACGTTGGGTCCATGCGCATCGGACTCATCGGCACCGGCCGGATCGGTTCCTTCCACGCGGGCGTGCTGGCCCGCCATCCCGAGGTGGACGCCCTGGTGGTGACGGACACCGACGGGGCACGGGCGGCCGAGGTCGCGCGGTGCACCGGCGCGACGACGGCCCCGGACGCCGCCGAGGTGTTCGGCGCCGGTGTGGACGCCGTGGTGATCGCCTCGGCCACCGCGGCGCACGGGGAGCTGATCGGCCGGGCCGCACGCGCGGGACTCCCGGCGTTCTGCGAGAAGCCGATCGCCCTGGACCTGCCGGGGACCCTGGGCGCGCTGCGCGAGGTCGACCGGGCCGGGAGCGTGCTCCAGCTGGGCTTCATGCGCAGGTTCGACGCGGGCTACCGGGCGGCCCGAGCCGCCGTGCGGGCCGGTGCGCTGGGCAGGCTGCACACCGTGCGGGCGGTGACGATGGACCCCGCCCCGCCGCCCGCCGCGTATCTGCCGCTCTCCGGGGGGCTGTACCGGGACTGTCTGGTCCATGACTTCGACATGCTGCGGTGGGTGACGGGCCGGGAGGTGACGGAGGTGTACGCCACCGGATCGGATGCCGGGCCCGGGATGTTCCGGGCGGCGGGCGACATCGACACGGCGGCGGTCCTGCTGACCCTCGACGACGGCACCCTGGCCACCGCAGCGGCCACCCGCTGCAACGGCGCCGGTTACGACGTACGGATGGAACTGGCGGGCGAGCTGGACCAGATCACGGTCGGCCTGGACGCCCGCACACCGGTCACCTCGGCCGAACCGCAGGGCCCCCCGGCCCCCGCCAGCCCCTGGCCGGGTTTCCTGGAGCGGTTCGCTCCGGCGTACGAAGCCGAACTGGACGCGTTCGTACAGGTGGTGCGGGGCGAGCAGCCCAATCCGTGCGACGGCCGGGAGGCGTGGTTCGCGCTGCTGATCGCGGAGGCGTGCGAGGTGTCCCGCCGGGAGCGCCGCCCCGTGGCGATCGCGGAGATCGCCGACGGCGCGGCGCAGCCCTCCTCGTAGCCGGCTACGGGACGGACGTTCAGGCGGACGGCGACGCGGCCGACAGCACGGTCCCCTGCGCGACCGCGCAGAGCATCCGCTCCCCCTCCTCCCCCGCGGCGAACAGCTCGCAGCGGACCACCGCCTGGCGGCGGCCGGTGTGCGCGACCTCGGCGTGCGCGATGAGGGTGCTGCCGGTGGCGGGCCGGACGTACTGGATGGAGAAACCACCGGTCAGCACGGCCGGGCCGAGCGTCGTGCCGGCGGCGAAGGTGATCGCGTTGTCGGCCGCGTAGGCCAGGACCCCGCCGTGCAGAAAGCCGTTCTGCTGCTGGAGTTCCTGGCGGATGTCCACTTCGAGGGTGGCGGCGCCGTCCCCGAAGGCGGTGAGCCGCGCCCCCACGAGACCGCTGAACGGTTGGCTGTCGAGCACCTTCCGCGCCAGTTCCAGGTCAAGTCCGTTCATCACTGAGCTCCTTGTCTCACCAGCGGACGGGCAGTCCGCGCACCCCGCGGATCAGCATCCCGGGAATCCAGTCCGGCTCCCCGGCCGCCGCGTCCGGCGCGAGGGCGGGGCACCGCTCCAGCAGCGTACGGATCGCGATCCGGCCCTCCATACGGGCCAGCGGCGCACCCACACAGAAGTGGACGCCGTGCCCGAAGGCCAGGTGGCCCTGGGTTTCGCGGCGGATGTCGAAGGTGTCCGGTTCCGGGTAGCGGCCGCGGTCCCGGTCGGCGCCCGCCAGGGACACCAGGACCGGGGCGCCCGCCGGAACGACCCGCTGCCCGATCTCGACCTGCTCACGGGGATAGCGGAACGTGGCGGTCTCCACCGGCCCGTCGTAGCGCAGCATCTCCTCGACCGCACCGCCGATCAGCTCCGGGTCGTCCCGCAGGGCCGCCAGTTGGTCGGGGTGGTCGAGCAGCGCCCGTACCCCGTTGGCGATCAGGTTGACCGTGGTCTCGTGGCCGGCCACCAGCAACAGGAAGGCCATGCCCACGAGTTCGTCGGGCGACAGCCCGTCGCCCTCCTCGTCGCGGGTCCTGACCAGAGCGCTCATCAGGTCGTCGCCGGGCGAGCAGCGCTTGTCCTCGATGAGTTCGCGGAGGTACTCGTTCATGGCGCGCACCGCCTCGGACTCCTGCGAGGGCGAGGCGGGGGTGACGACACCGTTCGACAGCTTGCGGAAGGCGTCGCGGTCCAGGTCCGGGACCCCGATCAGCTCGCAGATGACGGTCATCGGCAGCGGGAAGGCGAGCGCGTCGACGAGATCGGCACGTCCGGCGGGCACCACCGCGTCGAGGAGCTCGTCGGTGATCTGCTGGACGCGCGGGCGCAGGGCCTCGACCCGGCGGGCGGTGAACTCCCGGGCGACGAGCTTGCGCAGCCGGGTGTGGTGGGGCGCGTCCAGCTCCAGCATGTTGAGGAAGATGGGGTCGCTCTCGGCGGGTGCGCCCGGCAGACCCCGCCAGTCCTTGGCGAACCGCGGGTCGGCGAGGGTCGAGCGGGCCTCGTCGTACCCCACCACGAGCCAGACGCACTCGAACTCGTCGGTGCGGACGGTGTGCACCGGGCCCGCGGCGCGCAGCTTCTCGTAGTAGGGATACGGGTTCGCGGTGAAGTCCGTGACGCCGCGCAGATCGACATCGACCTCGGCACGGCCACTGGCATCGGACATGGGATCGCCCCTCCCGGTCTGACGGCTCGTCCGGCCCGATCGCTTCGGACCGACCGCATCACCCTATGTCGCCCGTTCCGCGCCGTCGTCGTCGAGCAGGCCCGCGTCGTGCACCAACAGCGCGATCTGGACACGGTTGTTGAAGTCGAACCTGGCCAGGATCCGGGACACCTGGGTCTTCACGGTCGCCACGCTGAGATAGAGCGTCGCGGCGATCTCGGCGTTGGAACGGCCCCGTGCGACGGCGATCGCGACCTCGCGTTCCCGCTCGGCGAGTGCGGCGATCCGCTGTCGGGCCCGGTCGGCGCGGTCCGCCCGGCCGTCGCGGGATCCGGTCCCGGCGGCGCGGGCCATGAGCTGACGCGTCACCGCGGGCGACAGCACCGGATCGCCGGCCGCCACCCGACGTACCGAGTCGACGATCTGCGCCGGTGGGGTGTCCTTGAGCACGAATCCGGCTGCTCCGGCGCGGATGGCCCGCAGTACCTGTTCGTCGGCGTGGAACGTGGTCAGGACGATGACCTCCGGGGCATCGGGCCGGGCGCGCAGGAACTCGGTCGCGGTCAGCCCGTCCATGGCCCGCATCCGGATGTCCATCAGCACCACGTCCGGGCGCAGCCGGTCGACGAGTCCGGCGACCTCCGTGCCGTCCGCCCCCTCCCCCACGATGTCGATGTCGTCGGCGCCGCCGAGCATGAGGGTGAGCCCGGCCCGTACGAGCGGGTCGTCGTCGACGACGATCAGCCGGACGGGCCGGGCCACGGGATCCAGCGGGGTAGGGGTGGTCATGACGACCACCGTAGCCAGGCCCGGACCCCGGACGCGCCGGGGACCGGCTTCCGGCCGGATCAGGCCGGCCACGGCAGCGAAGCCCGGATGCGGAAGCCCCCGCCCGGTTGCGGCCCGTGGTCGAGGCTGCCCCCGGCCAGGGTGGCGCGCTCCGTGAGGCCGATGAGCCCCTGGCCGGAACCGGGGACCCGCTCGAAGGGTTCGGTGGGCGCCGGGTTGC
The DNA here is from genome assembly GCF_040611955.1 of Streptomyces sp. NPDC006510. Taxonomy (NCBI): domain Bacteria; kingdom Bacillati; phylum Actinomycetota; class Actinomycetes; order Kitasatosporales; family Streptomycetaceae; genus Streptomyces; species Streptomyces sp. NPDC006510. The sequence goes on from NZ_JBEXPH010000077.1 coordinate 26,630, forward strand.
GCACCTCGACGGTGAACCCTTCGCCCGGGGCTCCGGTGACCGTGACGGTGACCTCGGTGCCGGGTGCGTGCTTGCGGGCGTTGGTCAGGCCCTCCTGGGCGATGCGGTAGACGGTGCGGCCGGTGGCGGCGGGGGCCGCGGCCGGGTCATCGACGCGGTTGTCGAGGGTGACCTTCATGCCGGCCAGCCGGGACTCGCCGATCAACGAGTCCAGGGTGGCGAGGGTGGGCTGCGGCCGGTCGCCGTCGCTCTCGCCGGGGCTGCGCAGGACTCCGATGATCTCGCGGAGGTCCTGGAGCGCCTCGTGCGCGCTGTCCCGGATGACTCCGGCCGCGCGGGCCACCTCGGCGGTCGGTGCGTCGGGGCGGAATTCGAGGGCACCGGCGTGGACGCTGAGCAGGGTCAGCCGGTGGGCGAGGACGTCGTGCATCTCGCGAGCGATGGCCTCGCGGGCCAGCCGCTGGGCCTGTTCGGCGCGGAGTTCCGCCTCGGTCTCGGCCCGGTGGGCCCGCTCGCGCAGGGTGACCACGAGCTGGCGCCTGGACCGTACGACCATGCCCCAGCTGACCACCAGCAGCGGCAGCAGCACCCCGACGACCGTGGCCCCGACGAACGAGGTGTCCGGGTCGGGGCGCAGATACGGCTGTACGGGGGCGAGCGCCAGGGCGAGCGCTCCGACGGCCACCACGGGCCGGAACGGGCGGTGCACGGCCACGCCGAACAGGGCGACGAACATCGCCCCCGCCGCGACCGGCTCGACCGTGGCGACCAGGACCAGGCCCACCGCGACGCCGACCGGCCACCGCCGCCGCACCCACAGGGCGCAGCAGGCCACGGCCCCGATCACGCAGTCGGCGAAAAGGACGGCGTCCGGGGTGGTGCGGTCGGCTTCGATCGTCGCGGCCGCGAGCACGCCGAACACGGCCGCGCAGAGGAAGGCGGTCAGGTCGACGGCCCAGTCCCGCACGGTGCGACGCGAGCGGCCGTTCCGGTCGCCGGGCAGCTCGGGGTCGGCCATCGCCGAGGGCAGCAGCCAGCGGTATTCCGTACGCGTCATGCCACAAAACTACCCAGGTCAGGCGGATGACCCCGGCCGTGCGGACGCGCCGAGCGACCAAAGTCGCGGAACACGAGACTTTCGGACGGGCGCCGCTGCCCGGTGGCTCAAGGAGCGGCCGGAGTCACCGACCGGCGGCCCCACGCGGTACCGGCCAGGACGAGCACCGCACCCACCGCGCCGAGGACACCGAGCCGCTCGCCGCCGATCGCGATGCCCACGGCGGCGGCCCACAGCGGTTTCGTGCCCAGCAGCAGGCTGACGCGGGAGGGTGAGGTGCGGCGCACCGACCACATCTGCACGAAGAAGGCGAAGAGTGTGCAGAAGACGGAGAGGAAGAGCAGCCCGCCCCATTCCCGGACGCCGAATCCCGCGGCCACCGTCCACGGCGCCTCCCCGGTGCCGGGCACGGTAGCGAACACCGCGAAGACGGCGACCGAGCTGCCGAGCTGGACCGTGGTCAGCGACAGCGAGTCGGCTCCCTGCACCGATTTGATGCGGGCCATCAGCAGCACGTGCACGGTACGGGCGAGGGCGGCCACCAGCATCGGCAGGTCGCCCGCCGAAGGACTGGTGAATCCGCCGCCCTGGGTCAGCAGCACCACACCGGCGACCGAGAGCGCCGCGGCGGAGAGAAAGGCCCTGGGCGGCCGGACGCGGGTCACGGCGGCCTCGGCGAGCGGGGTGAAGATCATGGTGAGGCTGATGATGAGCCCCGCGTTGGTCGCCGAGGTGTGCACGACGCCGTACGTCTCCACCAGGAAGATCGCGCTGAGGACGAGCCCCAGCAGGCCGGCCCCCCGCCACTGCGCCGCGGTGAGCGCCCGGAGCCTGCGCCGGCCGGCCAACACCAGCACCGGCAGGACGACGGCGAACCGCAGCACGAGCACGGCGAGGACGGTCCGGGAGGTGGTGATGCCCTTGGCCGCCAGATAGCTCGAACCCCAGACGACCGCGACGAGCAGCACGGGCAGATCGGTGAGCCAGGCACGGCGGGACGGGGCGACGGTGGGTACGGCGATCGAGGACACCCGGCTGGTTCTCCACGGCGGGAACGATGTGGAGACCTCGATGGCTCACACGCGGAACGATCACCGTACCGGGCGTCGCCCCGTCCGGAACAGCCCTCTCAGGCGTCGAGCGGGAAGGAACCGAACCGCGCCGGGCCCGCGGGCCGGTAGGTGTGGATCGAGATGCCGCTCGGGGTCTCCCGCGCCTCGGTCCGCTCGAAGGCGGTCGGCTGCCCGCCCTCCGGGAAGAGACGGGCTCCCCGGCCCAGCACAACCGGGTAGACGAGGAGGTTGTACTCGTCGATCAGGCCGTGCGCCATCAGGGACCGGGCGAGCGCGCCGCTGCCGTGGATCTGGAGCTCGCCGCCCTCCGTGCGCTCCTTGAGGCGGGCGATCTCCTCGGCGACATCGGTGGAGATGACGGTCGTGTCGTGCCACATGGGCGAGTCCAGGGTGGTCGAGACGACGTACTTGGGGAGCGCGTTGAGGCGGCTCGCCACGAGGTGGTCGGGGGCGGTCACCTTGGGCCAGTAGGCGGCGAAGATGTCGTACGTGCGACGGCCCAGGAGGAAGGCCGCCGACCGGCCGAACAGCTCATTGATGAACTGCATCATGCCTTCGTCCGCGAACGGCACGGTCCAGCCGCCGTACTCGAATCCGCCGCTGCGGTCCTCGTCGGGGCCGCCCGGTGCCTGCATGACACCGTCGAGCGACAGGAATGTGGTGAGAGTCAGCTTGGCCATGGTCCTTCTCCTGTTCCGGGTCAGTCGATCGTCTTTCTCCTCCGACCCCGCGGCCACCCGGAACTCATCGGCCGGGCCACGGACGGTGCCTCGCATAGGCGTCCGATTCCCGCCGGTGGCAGCCGGGCGGAACGACTTTCCTTGTCCATGCCGAAGCACCTGACGAAACACCGCCGACCTGCGAGGAACCCATGATCACCAACACCATCACCGGCACGGCCCGGACCGCACTCGTCACCGGAGGCAGCCGCGGCATCGGCGCCGCGACCGCCCTGCGGCTGGCCCGGGAGGGCGTCGATGTGGCACTGACGTACGTACAGGACGAGGCGGGCGCGCAAGCGGTCGTCGAGAGGATCGGCTCGTACGGCCGACGGTGCATCGCCCTGCGCGTGGACTCGGCCGACCCCGAAGCGGTCCCGGCGGCCGTGACCGGGGCCGCGGACGCGCTCGGCCGGCTGGACATCCTGGTCAACAACGCGGGCATCGGCGTCCTCGGGCCCATCGGCACCCTCACCCCGGCCGATGTGGACCGGGTGCTGGCGGTGAATGTGCGGGCGGTGTTCCTGGCCTGCCGCGCGGCGGCGGGGCTGATGGAGCGCGGTGGCCGCATCGTCTCCGTCGGTACGGCCCTGAGCCGGCACGCGGGCGGTCCCGGCTCCACCCTCTACACGATGAGCAAGTCGGCGCTGGCCGGTCTCACCAAGCCGCTCGCCCGTGAACTCGGCCCGCGCGGCATCACGGTCAATCTGGTGCAGCCCGGCCCCATCGACACGGATCTGAACCCGGCCGACGGGCCGTTCGCGGCCGGCCAGCGCACCGCGACCGCCCTGGGCCGGTTCGGCGCGACGGACGAAGTGGCGTCCCTCATCGCCTACTTGGCCAGTGACAGGGCGGCGTACATCACCGGCACGGAGCTGACGGTGGACGGCGGCCACGCGGCCTGACGGCGCCCGTGCCGGCAGGCGGACCTGCCGGCGTGCGGCGTCACCGCGAGCGCGGGGTGACCTCCGCCATCCGGGACCAACCCTCGCCCGGCACCTCGACGTTGATGATCTCCGGAGTCTCGGCCACGAGGTCCGCCATCACGTCCATGGCCGCCGCGAAGTGCTCGGACTTCACATGGGCAGCACCGGCCTCGGGGGAGGCGAACGCCTCCAGCAGGACGAACTGGTCCAGGTTCTCGACGCTGTACGACCACTCGAAGAAGACGTTGCCCGGCTCCTGCCGGGTGGCGAGGGTGAAGGGCTCGACGGCCGGGAGCCAGTTGTCGCGCTCTTCGCTGCGGACGGTGAATTTGACGGCGATGAAAATCATGCGTCAAGGGTCGCATAAGCCCTGGACGCGGACTCATCGGGCACACCCGGATGGCGGTGGGCCCGGGTCCGGACTCCTCGTCCGGCTCCGGGCCCACCGCGGACGAAAGACCCTAACCGCCCAGTTCGCGGTGGCGGGCCGTCAGCCGTGCGGTGCCCTCCTCGGTCGGTGAGCCGAACAGCCGCAGCCGGGAGATTCCGCCGTCCGGGAAGATGTCGATCCGGATGTGCGTGGCCCGGACCGCCTCCGGCAGGACGAAGCGGTGGTTGGTGTCGGGCTGCAGCCGGGTCCGGGGCAGCACCTCGGTCCAGTCACCGCTCTCGCCGTCGCGGGCCCAGAGGCTCGCCCAGCCCGCCGAGTTGCCCTTCAGATACGCGGTGTCGATCTCGACGGCGCGGATCTCCGCCTGCTCGACGAGCCGGTAGCGGATCCAGTCGTTGCCCCGGTCGCGTCGGCGCCGGGTCTCCCAGCCGTCGTCCATCTTGCGGGACCGGCCGGGCCGGATGGTGTTGGTGGCCGGGGAGTAGAAGCGGTCGGAGGCGTCCTCCACCGTGCCACCGTTCTCCAGGGCGACCAGATCGAAGGTGCCGAGGGCGGCCAGCCAGGCGGGGTCGGGGGTGACCTCGCCGTACACCCGGAGGCGGGCTATCCCGCCGTCGGGGTGCTGGTTGACCCGCAGATGGGTGACGCGCTGCTCGGCCGCGACCACGAAGCCATTGGCCGCGTGCCCGCCAACGGCCGTACGGGGGACGAGCGTTGTCCACTTCACCTCCGGCGCGAGGAGTTCCTCGGGCGACGGGGAGCCGGGCACGCAGGCCGCCTCCACGGAGACCGCCTGAGGGTAGTTGCCGCGGAAGTGGGCGGTGTCGACGACGATGCCGCGTACGATTCCGGGCGCGCCGAGCCGTACCAGGGCCCAGTCGTGGTCCTCGTCCGCAGGGTGCGGCACGGCGGCGCTCGCACCGCGACGGCGGCGGGTCTCCCAGCCGTCCATGATCTTGCCCTTGTGACCGAAGCGCTCGGGGTCGAACTCGGCGGGCTCCGGCTTGAGCAGATTCTCGCGCTCGGCGAAGAACTCGTCGTTGGCGGCGATCACACCCGCGCCGAGCCGCCGGTCGGCGAGGTCGACGAGACCGGTGAAGGGGAAGTCGGCGGTGCGGTAGTCGGCGTACGGGTCGCCGCCGCCGTACGGGTTCGCGTCACCGGTGAAGCGCTCTGTCGCCGTCATGGTCACTGGTTCCTTTCGAGGAGGCGGCCGGTGGGTCCGGAGACGGTGCCGTCGGCCGCGATCCGTTCGCCGCGCAGCCAGGTCGACCGCACGACGCCGTGCAGGGTCTTGCCGGCGTACGCGGTGACCTGGTTGCGGTGGAAGAGTTCGGCGGGGTCGACGGTGAACGTCTCGTCCGGGGCGAGCACCGCGAAGTCCGCGTCGCGGCCGGTCTCGATGGCACCCTTCCGGGTCAGTCCGGCCAGTCCGGCGGGGGCGGCCGACATCCAGCGGGCGATGTCGTCGAGGGAGTGGCCGCGCTTGCGGGCCTCGGTCCAGATGGCGGGCAGTCCCAGCTGGAGGGAGGAGATCCCGCCCCAGGCGGAGGCGAAGTCGGGCGTCTTGAGGTCGGTGGTGCACGGCGAGTGGTCGGAGACGACGCAGTCGATCGTCCCGTCGGCCAGCCCCTCCCACAGCATGTCCTGGTTGGCCGCCTCGCGGATCGGCGGGCAGCACTTGAACTCCGTGGCGCCGTCCGGGACTTCCTCGGCGGTGAGGGTGAGGAAGTGCGGGCAGGACTCCACCGTGATCCGTACGCCTTCGCGCTTCGCCGCGGCGATCATCGGCAGCGCGTCGCCGGAGGACAGGTGCAGGATGTGGACGCGGGCGTTCAGCCGCCTGGCGTGCGCGATCAGCCCCTCGATCGCGGTGTTCTCGGCGTCGCGCGGCCGGGAGGCGAGGAAGTCGGCGTACGCGGGTCCGCTGCGCTGCGGGGCGGAGGCCAGGTGGCGCGGGTCCTCGGCGTGCACGATCAGCAGCCCGCCGAAACCGGCGATCTCCGCCATGGACCGGGCCAGCTGCTCCTGGTCGAGCTCCGGGAACTCCTCGACCCCGGAGGGCGAGAGGAAGCACTTGAAGCCGAACACCCCGGCCTCGTACAGCGGTCGCAGGTCCTTGACGTTGGACGGGATCGCACCGCCCCAGAAGCCGGTGTCGATGTGCGCCTTGGGAGCGGCCACCCGCTGCTTGGTGCGCAGATGCTCGACGGTGGTGGTCGGCGGGAGGGAGTTGAGCGGCATGTCGAGCAGGGTGGTGATGCCGCCCGCCGCCGCCGCGCGGGTGGCGGTGAAGAAGCCTTCCCACTCGGTGCGGCCCGGGTCGTTCACATGGACATGCGTGTCGACGAGTCCGGGCAGCAGGACGTCGTCGCCGAAGTCCTCCAGCCGGGCACCGGCCGGCACCTCGGTGTCGTACGGCAGGACGGCGTCGATTCTCCCGTCGGCGACGGCGACCACTGCGGGGCGCGTCCCGTCCGGGGTGACCACACGCGTCGAGCGCAGTACCAGCTTCACGTCCGCACCGGACACCCGTGCTCCTCACTTCGGACTTTCGAGACTTCGTTCGAAACTTCGAACTTTCGAACGCTGATGAATTCAACGAACTGTTGAAGGAGTCTTCACTCGGGGTTCGAGCCCGTCAAGACCCCACCCTCCTCGCCCGACGACCGGCGGGCCAGCCCGCACTGACAACTGGAGATTTCCACAAAGTAAAAGTCCCATTTCGGAATGCGGAACGTAACATGGGACCAGTGCTGGCCCGAAGAACCGCCCCGCCGACTGCCGACACCGGGACAAACGGGCTCTGACCGGCCAGGACGCCGCACCCGGAGCAGTGGGCCGATCGGGAACCGCCCGGTAGGCTGCTGGGTGCCTCGCCGGGCGGGGCACCCGCTCTTCCGCCTCGAAAGGACCGTTGACGTGCCGCCGTCCCACGCCAGCACATCCGACTCCAAGCCCGCCGCTTCCAGCGGTGGTGTGCAGTCCCTTGAGCGTGCCTTCGATCTGCTGGAGCGGATGGCGGACGCGGGGGGTGAGGTCGGGCTGAGCGAACTCTCCGCGAGCAGCGGGCTCCCGCTGCCGACCATTCACCGCCTGATGCGCACGCTGGTGCTCTGCGGATACGTGCGCCAGCAGCCCAACCGGCGCTATGCCCTCGGCCCGCGGCTGATCCGGCTCGGCGAATCCGCGTCCCGGCTGCTCGGCACCTGGGCCCGCCCGTATCTGGCCCGGCTGGTCGAGGAGACCGGCGAGACCGCGAACATGGCGCTGCTCGACGGCGACGAGATCGTGTACGTGGCGCAGGTGCCGTCCAAGCACTCGATGCGGATGTTCACCGAGGTGGGCCGCCGGGTGCTCCCCCACTCCACCGGGGTCGGCAAGGCACTGCTGGCGCACACGCCGCCGGAGGAGGTGCGGGCCCTGCTCGCCCGTACCGGGATGCCGGCCGCCACCGAGAAGACGATCACCACCCCGGACGGCTTCCTCGACGCTCTGGAGCAGGTCCGCCGGGTCGGCTACGCGGTCGACGACAACGAGCAGGAGATCGGGGTGCGCTGCCTGGCGGTCTCCGTCCCGAACTCGCCCACTTCGGCCGCGATCTCGATCTCCGGTCCGGCGGGCCGGGTGACGGAGGCGGCGACGGAGCGGATCGTGCCGATCCTCCAGCAGGCCGCCAAGGAGCTCTCGGACGCGCTGGCGAGCAGCGGTTCCACCGGCTGAGACGTCCCGGAGCGGAACGTAATGGAGGGGTGGCCGGGGGCCACCCCTCCATTACGTGTCAGACCGGTTCGGGCACCGTCAGGCAACCGTCGTCCATCTGGACCGTGCGGTCCACCCGGTCCAGATGGGTCCGGTCGTGCGTGACCAGCACGGTCGCCGTCGACCGCTCCCGGGTCAGCGTGACCAGCAGGTCCAGCACCGCCGCGCCCCGCTCGTGATCGAGCGCGCTGGTCGGTTCGTCGACCAGCAGGACCGCCGGGTCGTTCATCAGGGCCCGTGCGATGTTGATCCGCTGCCGCTGTCCGCCCGACAGCTGATGGGGCCTGCGTCCGGCCTGGTCGGCCAGGCCGACCGCGTCGAGCAGTTCAAGTGCCCGGCCACGGGCCGCGCGTACGGAGCCGCCCGAGAGGTGGGTCATCACCTGGAGCTGTTCGGCCGCCGTGAGCGACGGCAGCAGATTGGGCTGCTGGAAGACGATGCCGATGAGCTCGCGGCGCATCTCCGCCTGTTGTGCCCGGCCCAGGCCCGCGGTGTCCGTACCGGCGACGACCACCCGGCCGGTGTCCGGGGTGACCAGGGTCGCGGCCACCGCGAGCAGGCTGGACTTGCCGGAGCCGGACGGTCCCACGACCGCGGTGAGCGAACCCGCGGGCACATCCAGCGAGACCCGGTCGAGGGCGGTGAGCCGGCCGTCGCCGTCGGGGTAGGTGAGGGTGACATCGGCGAGGGTGAGGGTCATCGGGCACTCCCGAGTGCGGTGAGCGGGTCGACGGCGGTGATCCGCCGGATGGACAGGGCCGCCCCGAGGGCACCGAGGACGATCATGACGGCCGCCGGGACCAGGACGGTCGCCGCGTCGAGGACGAACGGCACGGCCCCGCCGCTGATCAGGGCACCGATGCCCGAGGCGAGCACGGTGCCCACGCCCGTACCGACGGCGAGCATCACGACGGCCTGCCCGAGCGCGTCGCGCAGCAGATACGGGGTGGAGGCGCCGAGCGCCTTGAGCACGGCGACGTCGCCGCTGCGCTGGATCGTCCAGACGGTGAAGAAGGCGCCGATGACCAGGGCGGAGATGGCGAAGAGGAAGCCGCGCATCAGCTGGAGCGAGCCGTTCTCGGCCTGGTAGGAGCCGATGGCGGTGAGGGAGTCGTCGAGCGAGAGCGTGCTGGTGCCGGCCGCCTTGTCGCCCGCGGCCAGATCGGCGCGGTCGGTGGTGGTCAGGGCGACCACCGTGGCATGGTGTGCCGAGCCGGCACCCTCCGCACCGAACCGCTGCCAGTCGTCGAGCGAGGTCCAGACGACCGGCGTGTGGCTGTACGAGGCGTCCCCCGAGACGGCCGCGACGGTGACCTCGGTGCCACCGAGGCGTACCCGGTCACCGGCCACGGCCCCAAGCTCGTCGGCGGCCTGCTCGGACAGCACCGCCTTCCCCGGGCCGACCCGCGCACCGGTGGGCGCCAGGCCCCCGTCCGGCTCGACACCGAACGCCGACACCGCGGCCGTGCGCTCCCCCTGGCCGGCGACGGCGTTGAGCGTACGGATGCCGAGCGGTTCCGCGCCGCGCACCCCGGGCCGCTCGGCCCAGCTCCGCCAGGCGCCCTCCTCCACCGCCGATTCGGTGAAGGACACCGACCGGCCGTCGGGCGGGGCGGCGAACGCGAGGTGGTCGGCGTTCAGCCCCGTGACGGCCGAGGTGTTCTCCCGGGCCAGACCGGCGGTGAGCCCGGACAACAGACCCACGAGCAGCGTGATCAGGACCACGACCGTGCCCATGAGTGCGAACCGGCCCTTGGCGAACCGGAGATCTCTCCATGCGACGAACATGCCCCCAGCCTCGCCGTCCGGGCGCCCGGAAACATCGCTCGGCGGTGGGGCCCGACATCAACCTTTCGATTGACCGGCCCCCGGCGCCCCGCGTCTACGCTGGATGAATCATGGATTCCCGCGCCCATCCCCCGGTCGCCGCAGCGCTGCGGCTGTGTCTGCACGCGCTGCTGGTCGGGCTGCTCGCACTCGCCGCGGTCCGGGCCGTCAGCGACAGCACCCACACCGCGGCCGTCGTCGTGGTCAGCTGTCTGATGGCCGCCGTCTACGCGGCGGGCGCACTCGCCCCAGCCGTGCAGCCGCGCACCCGCGCGGCCGCGCTGTGGCTGGCGGTGCTGGGCGCCGTGTGGCTGGCGCTGCTCGTCCTGTCGCCGGACGCCCTGTGGGTGGCCTTCCCGCTCTACTTCCTGCAACTGCATCTGCTGCCGACCCGCTGGGCACTGCCGGTCGTCGCGGTCACCGCCCTCGCCGCCATCGCCTGCTTCGTGCTGCACGGCCAGGCCGTCAACCCGGGCACGTTCATCGGACCGCTGCTCGGGGCGGCGGTCGCGGTCGCGACGGTGCTCGGATACGAGGCGCTGTTCCGGGAGAGCGAACGGCGCCGGGAGCTCATCGAGGAGCTGATGTCGACCCGGGCGGAGCTGGCCGAGGCGGAACGCACCGCGGGCACGCTCGCCGAACGCGAGCGGCTGGCCCGCGAGATCCACGACACGCTGGCGCAGGGTCTTTCCAGCATCCAGCTGCTGCTGCGCGCCGCCGAACGCACCCTGTCCGCCGAGGACCCCGCCACCGCGCACGTCCGCCGGGCCCGCGAGGCCGCCCAGGACAATCTCGCCGAGGCCCGCCGCTTCGTCCGCGCCCTGTCGCCGCCGGACCTGGCGAACGGCTCCCTGGCGGCCGCTCTGGAACGCCTCTCGTCCCGCACGACGGGCCCCGGCCTCACAGTGCAGTTCGCGGTGAGCGGCACACCGGTGGAGCTGCCCACGCCGTACGAGGTGGCGCTGCTGCGTACCGCCCAGTCGGCGCTGGCCAACACGGTGCGGCACGCCGGGGCCGGGCGCGCGGAGATCACCCTCAGCTTCATGGACACCTCGGTGTCGCTGGATGTCGTCGACGACGGCCGCGGTTTTGTCCCCGGGCGCGGGCCGGTCGCCGCGGACAGCGGCGACACCGGTGGCTTCGGACTGCCCGCGATGCGTGCGCGGGCCCGTTCGCTGGGCGGCACGCTCAGTGTCGAGTCGGCCCCCGGTCAGGGCACCGCCGTCGCCCTCACCCTTCCCCTCCCGATCCCCGACGGCCGGCCAGGACAGGACGCCGCATGAGCACCCCCACCCCCACCCCCATCAGGCTGCTGCTCGCCGACGACCACCCGGTGGTGCGGGCGGGGCTGCGGGCCGTGCTCGATTCCGAACCCGGTTTCCGGGTGGTCGACGAGGCGGCCACGGCCGAGCGGGCCGTCGAGCTCGCCGCGACCGGCGAGTTCGATGTCGTCCTCATGGATCTCCAGTTCGGCGCGGGCATGCACGGATCGCAGGCCACCGCGGCCATCACGGCACAGCCGGACGCGCCCCGCGTCCTGATCCTCACCACGTACGACTCGGACGCCGACATCCTGGCCGCGGTCGAGGCGGGCGCCGCCGGCTACCTGCTGAAGGATGCCCCGCCGGAGGAGCTGGCGGCTGCGGTGCGCACGGCGGCGGCCGGCCGCTCGGCGCTCGCACCGGCCGTCGCCCACCGTCTGATGGACCGCATGCGGACGCTCGCGCTTGGTCAGGGCCTCCGCGGGCG
>NZ_JBEXPH010000078.1:0-37908 GCF_040611955.1 Streptomyces sp. NPDC006510
GCCTCCCTCCGTCGAGATCCCGGAAAATGCGGCGCGGCCGGAGCACATCGTGCGCCGGGTGGTGCAAACATCTGCACGGGGCGTACACATCCCGCGCCGTGCTCGACGACGCGCTCGGACTGTGGTGCGGGCCGGTCCTGACCGATCTGCCCGACCGGACGGCCGCCGCGGCCCGCTGGGAGGTCCGGCGTCTGGACGCCCGCCGCAACCGGATCCGCGCGGCCCTCGCGCTCGGGCACGCGGACGAGGTCCTGCCCGAACTGGTCGCCCTGTGCGCCGAGCACTCGATCGACGAACCCCTCCAGGCACTGCGGCTGCGGGCCCTGCGGGACGCCGGGCGCACGGCCCAGGCGCTGGCCGCCTACGACGAGGTGCGCACCGGACTCGCCGACCGCCTCGGCACCGACCCCGGACCCGAACTCCGCGCACTGCACGCCGAACTGCTCCGCCAGGGCCCGGCCGGCCCGGCCGCCCCGCCCCCGCCCGGCCGGCCCGGCCGCCCCGCCCCCGCCCGTCCGCACCGGGGCCCCCACCGCACCGCACGGCAACCTCCGGGCCAGGCTGACCAGTTTCGTCGGGCGCGAGAGCGACATCGAAGCCCTCGGCGAGGACCTCTCGCACGCCCGGCTGGTCACCCTGCTGGGCCCCGGCGGCGCGGGCAAGACCCGGCTCTCCCAGGAGGCCGCCGAATCCGTCGCGTCCGCCTGGCCGGACGGTGTCTGGCTGGTCGAACTCGCCCCCGTCGACGACCCCGAGGCGGTGCCGGAGGCCGTGCTGACCGCGCTCGGTGCCCGCGAGACCGTGCTGCGCGGCGCCGGCGCCGAGGAGATCAGGGCCGCCGAAGGGAATGCGAGCGACCCGCTGGTACGCCTCACCGAGCACTGCTCCCGGCGCCGCATGCTGCTGCTCCTGGACAACTGCGAACACCTCGTCGGGGCCGCCGCCGCCCTCGCCGACCACCTGCTCGCCCACTGCCCGCACCTCACCGTGCTCGCGACCAGCCGTGAACCCCTCGGCGTGCCGGGCGAGTTCGTCCGCCCCGTCGAACCGCTGCCCGCCCCGATGGCGCTGCGCCTGCTCGCCGACCGCGGCGCCGCCGCCCGGCCGGGCTTCCGGACCGACGCGGACGAGGAGACCGCGGCCGCCGCGGCGGAGATCTGCCGCCGCCTCGACGGACTGCCGCTCGCCATCGAACTCGCCGCCGCCCGGCTGCGGATGCTCACCCCGCGCCAGATCGCCGACCGGCTCGACGACCGGTTCCGCCTGCTCACCAGCGGAGCCCGTACCGTACTGCCCCGTCAGCAGACCCTGCGCGCCGTCGTCGACTGGTCCTGGGACCTCCTCGACGAACCCGAACGCGCCGTGCTGCGCCGGCTCTCCGTCTTCGCGGGCGGCTGCACCCTCGACGCGGCCGAGGCGGTCTGCGCGGACGGGCCGCGGGACGCGCGCGAGGTCGCCGGGCTGCTCGGCTCCCTCGTCGACAAGTCGCTCGTCGTCGCCGCGCCCGCCGAGGACGGCGAGATGCGCTACCGGCTGCTGGAGACCGTCGGCGAGTACGCCGCCGAACGGCTCGACGAGGCGACGGAACGGGGCCCCGTGGTCCGGCGCCACCTGGTGTTCTTCCGGGAGCTGGTCCGTACCGCGGAACCCCGGCTCCGCGGCGCCGGACAACGGTCCGCCGTCGAGCTCTTCCAGCGCGAGTACGAGAACATCCGCACCGCCCTGCGCCACGCCGTCGCCGCCCGCGACGAGCAGGAGACGCTCTGCATGGTGCTCTCGCTGTGCTGGTACTGGCAGATGCGCGATCTGAGCAGCGACGCGCTGCACTGGGCCGACGCCGTCGCCGCGCTGGGCCCCGACCCCTTCGCCGCGCCCGCCGAGCCCGCGCCCTCCATCCACGAACGCTGCACCGACGCGCCGCCGCCCATGGGGCCCGAGCTGCTCCAGGAGGCACGCCGCCAGGCGGGCCTGATCCGGCTGGTCAGCATGGACCACGCCGCGGAGAGGTGGACCGACGAGGCGAGCATGGCCCGGCTGCGGGTCATCGCGAACACCTACCGGGCCGGCCAGCCGCAGACCTGCCGGGTCCCGGCGGCGCTCTGGTTCTTCGCGGTCATGCTCGTCGGGGAGACCGGCAGGCTGCGCGAGGTGCTGGACGAGACGGTCCGCGCGTGCCGGGAGTTCGGCTACGAATGGGAGCTCGCCGCGGCCCTCCAGACGCGGGCCAGCGTGCTGGCCAACCTGCCCGAGTGGGCGGGCGAGGCGCGCACGGACGCCGACGAGAGCCTGGAGCTCTTCAACCGGATCGGTGACGACTGGGGCATCGCCGAATCGCTCTCGGCACGGGGCGAGGCCAACGAGCGGCGGGGCGAGTACGCGCGCGCGGCCGAGGACTACCGGTCCGCCGTCGGCTACGCGAAGAAGCTGGGCGCACCCTCCCAGGTGGCGGTCCTGCGCACCAGATACGCGGCCGTGCTCACCGAGATGGACCGCGGTGCCGAGGGCGAGGCGATCCTGCGCGAGGTGATCGCCGAGCGGTACGACACGAGATCCATCGCCCGGCTCCATCTGGCCATGTGGCTGGGGCGCAGTGGCCGCACCGGTGAGGCGCGCGAGCAACTGGCCGTGCTGCGCGGGGGGTTCCACTCCGAGACCATGGCGATCTTCGAAGGGGTCGTGCTGGGCACGATGGCCTGGCTGGACAACCAGGACGGGCTGTACGCGGACGCCCTGCCCGGGGGCCTGGTGGCGCTGGAGCGTTCCCACGACCGGCTGTCGCAGTTGGTGGCGCCGCAGATGTCCGTCATCCAGCTCGTCGCCCTCGCCCGCTCACTGGCCGGCATCGGCGGCGAGCGGCGGGCCACGACCGCGGCCCGACTGCTGGGGGCGGGCCGGGGGCTGCTGCCCCGGGGCCATGTGCCGACGTCGATGGAGCGCGACGACTGGGCGCGGGCGGAGGAGCTGGCCGTGGCCGTGCTCGGCCGGGCCGCCTACGAGACCGCGTACGCCGAGGGCGGTGGCCTCTCCCTGGAGGAGGCCACCGCCCTCGTGGACGCGTACCGGGAGTGACCCCGTCCGTCAGGACTTCTTGCGGAACCTGGCGACCGCGAGCGGCGCCGTCACCGCGGTGATGATCACGGTCCAGCCGAGCGTCACCAGGACCGAGTGGGCGAGCGGGCCGCCCATCATCAGGGCGCGCGCGGCGTCCGCCAGGTTGGACAGCGGGTTGTAGTCGGTGAACGTCTGGAGCCAGCCGGGCATCGTCTTCGTCGGGGCGAAGATCGAGGAGCCGAACTGGAGCGGCATCAGCACGATCATCCCCATTCCCTGAACCGCCTGGGCCGTCTTCATGGTCAGTCCCAGCAGGATGAAGATCCACATGATGGCGGCACCGAACGCGGCCGACAGCGCGATCGCCCCGATCAGCCCGAGCACCGACTCCTGGAGCTCCATGCCGAGGGCGAAGCCCATGGCCAGCAGGATGAGTGTGGCGACCATCATCCGGCCCAGCTCGACCACGATCTTCGCGATGAGTACCGAGGAACGGGCGATCGGCATCGTCCGGAACCGGTCCATGACGCCCTTGCGGAAGTCGTCGTTGACACCGGAGCCGACCGCCATGGCGATGTTCATGCCCATCATCGCCATCAGCCCGGGGATCAGGTAGTTCAGATACTCCTGACGGCCGCCGCCCATGCTGCCGCCGACCGATCCGCCGAAGACGTACACGAACAGCAGGGTGAAGATCACCGGCATCAGGAGCGCGTCGAACATGGACTCCGGATCCTTCTTGATCTGGAGCATGTTGCGCCGCACCAGCGCCCCGATGTGGCGCAGGTTGTTCCGCAGCCCTATCCGGCCCTCGTCGTGGACGGCCTGCGCGCGGGCGGACCCGGTGGGCGTGGGCGTGGGTGTCAGAGTCGCCGTGCTCATGCCGCGACCTCCTCGGGGATCGTGTCGGTGGCGGAAGCGGACTTCTCGCCCGTGATGGCCAGGAAGACCTCGTCCAGGCTGGGCAGCGCGGTGGCGACATGCGCCAGTGGGAAGCCCCGGGTGCCGAGCAGGCCGATGACGGCGGTCAGCTGTTCGTCGCTGAGGATCGGTACGTACAGCAGTCCCTCGTCCGGGACGGCCTGCGCGCCCGAGACCCCGTCGAGGCCCGCCTCCCGGATCGCCCGCGCCATCGCGGGCAGCTGTGCCGGGTCCGAGGGCCGGATCTGCAGGGTGCGGCCGCCGACCTTCGCCTTGAGCTCGTCGACCCCGCCGCGGGCGATGATCTTTCCCTTGTCGATGACGGTCAGCTCGTTGGCGAGCTGCTCGGCCTCTTCCATGTACTGGGTGGTGAGCAGCACGGTCGCCCCCTCCGCGACCATCCGCTGCACCTCGTCCCAGACCTCGTTGCGGGTCCGGGGGTCCAGCCCCGTCGTCGGCTCGTCCAGGTAGAGGACGGCCGGGCTGCCGATCATCGAGGCGGCCAGGTCGAGCCGGCGCCGCATCCCGCCGGAGTAGTCCATCGCGGCCTTCCGGGCCGCGTCGGTGAGCGAGAACCGCTCCAGCAGCTCATCGGCCCGGGACCGGGCGGTCCTGCGGGGCAGATCGAGCAGCCGCCCGATCATGTAGAGGTTCTCCCAGCCGGAGAGCTTCTCGTCGACCGAGGCGTACTGCCCGGTCAGACCGATGGTGCGGCGCAGCTGCCGGGGCTGCTTCACCACGTCGTAGCCCGCCACGGTGGCGTGTCCGGCGTCGGGGACGATCAGGGTGGACAGGCAGCGTACGAGCGTGGTCTTGCCCGCTCCGTTGGGACCGAGGACACCGAGCACGGTGCCTTCGCGGACATCGAGGTCCACGCCGTCCAGAGCCTTGGTCGAGCCGTAGTGCTTGACCAGCCCCCGGACCTCTACGGCGTTCGAGCCGCTCCTGGGGTTCTTGTCGATTCGCGTCATGTCCACCATGGGACCAGCCGTCACCGACAGGCCGCCGACAGCAGGCCGACAGCCCGCCGATGGGGGATGTCGGCGGGCTGTCGGTGGTGCGGGCAGTGGTCCGTGCCCGGGGGGCCGGTGCGCGACCGGACCCCCGGTGGAACCAGGGTCTTTCGTTTGGATCAGGCCGGATCCAAACGAAAGACCCTAGTGGAAGGTGTGCTCGGCGGCCGGGAAGGCGCCGCCCACGACCTCCTCCGCGAACTCCTTCGCCGCGTCGCCCAGCACCTGGCGCAGGTTCGCGTACTGCTTGGTGAAGCGTGGCACCTTGCCGCCGGTCAGCCCGACCATGTCGGTGTAGACCAGCACCTGGGCGTCCGTGTCGGGACCGGCGCCGATGCCGACGGTCGGGATGTGCAGGGTGCGGGTGACCTCGGCGGCCAGCTCGGCCGGTACGAGCTCCAGGACGACGGCGAACGCGCCCGCGTCCTGCACGGCCTTGGCGTCGCGCAGCATCTGCTGGGCGGCCTCCTCGCCGCGGCCCTGTACCCGGTAGCCCATCGCGTTGACGGACTGCGGGGTCAGGCCGATGTGGGCCATGACCGGGATCCCGGCGTCGACGAGCAGCTTGATCTGTTCGTGGCTGCGCTCGCCGCCCTCCAGCTTGACCGCGCCGACCCCGGACTCCTTGATCAGCCGGGTGGCGTTGCGCAGGGCCTGGACGGGGCCCTCCTGGTACGCCCCGAAGGGCAGGTCCGCGACGATCAGGGCACGCCTGGTGCCCCGTACGACCGCGGCGGAGAGGATCGCGATCTCGTCCATCGTGACGGGCACGGTGGTCTCGTAACCGAGGTGGCAGTTGCCCATGGAGTCGCCGACGAGCATGACCGGGATCCCGGCCTCGTCGAAGACGGACGCGGTCATCGCGTCATAGGCGGTGAGCATGGGCCACTTCTCGCCGCGCTCGGTGGCGGCGGCGATGTCGTGGATGGAGATACGGCGGGTGCTCTTGCCTCCGTACAGCGCCTTGCTGCTGTCGGTGGGGGCCCCCGCGGGGGTTGTTGCGGACTGATTCCGCGCAGCCTGAAGCGACATTGCCAACGGCTCCTTCGTCATCTCGAGGCGCCCTGACGGCGTCCCCGGACCGGTCCCATGGTGTCATCCCGCGGCGGTCCACGGGAAGTGGGCCCGCGCACGCCGGTGACGGCATGGCCGGAAGGCGACCTCGACGGTCACGTGCTTCCAATACGAGACGGTCTCGTATCGAAATCGGATAAGCTCCATGCCATGTCGATGCCGTCCGGTGCTCGCGCTGCCGCGCCCCAGATCCCGGAGGCGGTCCGCCGTCGTCGCTGGGTGATCCTCGTCGTCCTGATGTTCAGCCTGCTCATCGTGGTGCTGGACAACTCGATCCTGAACGTCGCGGTCAAGACCATCGCCAGCCCCGCACCCATCGGCCTGGGGGCCACCCAGAGCGAGCTGGAGTGGGCGATCAACGCCTACACCCTCGTCTTCGCCGGCCTCCTCTTCACCGCCGGTCTGCTCGGTGACCGCATCGGCCGCAAGAAGGTGCTGCTCTTCGGCATCCTGCTCTTCGGTGTCGGCTCCGCGCTGGCCGCCATGTCCGGCTCACCCGCCCAGCTGATCACCTGGCGTGCCCTGATGGGCTTCGGCGCCGCGTTCGTCATGCCGGCCACCCTCGCCGTCCTGATGAACGTCTTCGAGCGCGACGAACAGCCCAGGGCCATCGGCGTATGGGCCGGCAGCGTCGGTGTGGCCATCGCGATCGGCCCGATCACCGGCGGGCTGCTGCTCGAACACTTCTGGTGGGGTTCGATCTTCCTGGTCAATGTGCCCGTGGTGATCGTGGCGCTGATCGCGATGGTCCTGCTGGTGCCGGACTCCAAGGACCCGAACCCGGGCCGCACCGACCCGCTCGGCGTCGCGCTCTCCATCGTCGGCCTGGTGCTGCTGGTGTACGGCATCATCCGCGGCGGTCAGCTCGCCGACTTCGCCGACCCCGTGGTGCTCATGTCGAGCATCGGCGGCCTGCTCGTCCTGGCCGGGTTCGTCTGGCACGAGAAGCGCAGCACCCACCCGGCCCTCGACATCGTGTACTTCAAGGAGCCGTCGTTCGCCGCCGCCGTCGCCGCCATAGCGCTGGTCTTCTTCGCGCTGATGGGGGTGACCTTCTTCTCCGCCTTCTACATGCAGAGCGTGCGCGGCTGGACCGCGCTGCAGGCGGGCATGATGCTGCTGCCGCTGGCCGCCGCCCAGATGATCTTCGCGCCCCGGGCCCGGCTGTTCGTCGACCGCTTCGGCGCCCGCGCCACCTGCACCGTCGGCATGCTGCTGGTCGCGGTCGGACTGGCGGCGTTCGCGCTGTTCGACGGCGCCACGCCGGTCTGGGTGCTGTGCCTGCTCTTCTTCGTCCAGGGCACGGGCATGGCGCATGTGATGACGCCGGTCACCGTCTCCGTGATGCAGGCGCTGCCCCGGGAGAAGGCCGGTTCCGGGTCGGCCGTCAACAACACCTTCCGGCAGGTCGGCGGGGCGCTCGGGGTGGCGGTGCTGGGCTCGGTGCTCTCCACCGTCTACCGGGGCGAGATCGAGGGGCACCTCGGCGCGGTCCCGGCCGGGGCCAGACAGGCGGCGGGGGAGTCGATCGAGGCGACGCTCGGCATCGCGGACAAGCTGGGCCCGGCGGGCGCCCCGCTGATCGCCTCGGCGAACGACGCGTTCCTCAAAGCCATGCACGTCACCGCCGTCGGTTCGGCGACCATCGCCCTGGTGGGCGCCCTCGTGGTCGCGATGTTCCTGCCGGGGAAGCCGCCCGCCGGGGAGGGGTCCGGCGGGGAGGGCAGGGGCGACCGGTCGGTGCGCGCGGCGGGAGCGGGACGATGAGACCGGCGGCCCGGCAGAGCTGAGAGCGCCGCCCCGGGAACCGGGCGACCCCCGGGGCCCGAGGGCGGCACACGGAGCCACCACCGTCGGCGAGAATCGGGACGGCGGTCGGACGGCGTGGCGAAAGGCGGATCGACGTGCGGGCACAGGCACAGGCACAGGACCGGGACCATCCGTTCCGGGAGGATCCGGAACCGCGACGGGGCCGCCCGCGCAGCGCGGCGGCCGAGCGGGCGATCCTGGACGCCGTCGTCGAGCTGCTGGAGGCCGGCGAGCCCCTGGCGGCCCTGTCCATCGAGCGGATAGCCCGGACCGCCGGGGTCGGCAAGGCGACCATCTACCGGCGGTGGAGCGGCAAGGAAGAACTCTTCGTCGACGTCCTGAGGGACATGGAACCGCCGGAACCCGCGGTCTCCGGCACCGCCGGGCTCGACGACCTGCGGCTGCTGCTGGACTCGCTGCGCAGGCGCGGCCTGGCCCAGCGCTCCTCGGTGCTGCTGCACAACGTCTTCGCGCAGATGAAGAGCCACCCCAAGCTGTGGGCGGAGTACCACAGCAACGTCATCGCGCCCCGCCGGGTCGCGATGCTGGCCGCCGTGCGGCGCGCGGTCGACGCCGGTGAACTCCGCGCGGACCTGGACGTGGGGCTGATGGACGACCTGTTCCTGGGGCCCATGCTCGTACGCACCATCCACCGGCCCGACGCGCCGCTGCCCGAGGATCTCGCCGACCGCATCGTCCAGGTCCTGGTCGAGGGCCTGGCGCCACGCCCGGCCACCGACGCCTGACGCTCCCGGAACCGGACCCGCCCGAGTGTGATCTTTCTGTCACAAGCCCCGGCGGACCCCGCCCGTCCGGAACCCGCCGGACCCCGCCCTTCGTCCTCGTGGCAGTACGGCCGTCGTCGACGGCAGGAAACACGCCGCCCATCGCCTAGGGTCGTGGGCGCGGCGACATGCACGGCAAGGCAGTGAGGACAGCGCGATGGTGCAGGCGTACGGAGCGGACACCGGGAACGACCGTGCGGAGCCGGAGCCGGAGCGCGCCGGGCCGGGATCCCGCTTCCGGGACCTGCGCGACCGATGGACCCGCGACCCGGGCATCTGGCGGCGCGGCATCGTCCTCGCCCTCTGCTCGGTCCTCCTCACCCTCGTGATGGCCTTCCACGCCGAGATCCCCAACACCATCGGCAACCTGGGCAGCCTCTCCGAGACGTTCCTGCCGTGGATCGGGGTGTTCGTCCCGCTGCTGCTGGTCCTGGGCCTGGTGCGCCGCTCGGCGACCGCGCTGATCGCCCTGCTGCTGCCGGTCGTGGTCTGGTTCAACATCTTCGGCGGCCTGCTCACCGACAAGTCCGGCAGCGGCGGCGACCTCACCGTGGCCACCCACAACGTCAACGCCGACAACCCCGACCCCGAGGGCACCGCCCGGAAGGTCGCGGACTCGGGCGCCGACGTCATCGCCCTGGAGGAACTGCCGAGCGGCAAGGTGGCGACGTACGAGGCGGCCCTCGCCGACCGCTACCGGTACCACTCGGTACAGGGCACCGTTGGCCTGTGGAGCAAGTACCCGATGAGCGCCACCAGGCCGGTCGACATCAAGATGGGCTGGACCCGGGCGATGCGCTCCACGGTGACGACACCGAAGGGCGAGGTCGCCGTCTACGTGGCCCATCTGCCGTCCGTACGGGTCAAGCTGCACGCCGGATTCACCGCCAACCAGCGCGACGACAGCGCGGACGCCCTGGGCGAGGCCATCGCCGACGAACGGCTCGGCAAGGTCATCCTGCTCGGCGACCTCAACGGCACGATGAACGACCGCTCGTTGAACGCGGTCAGCTCCCAGCTGCGCTCCACCCAGGGCGCGGCCGGCGACGGCTTCGGCTTCAGCTGGCCGGCCTCGTTCCCGATGGCGCGGATCGACCAGATCCTGGTGAAGGGCGTCGAACCGATGTCGTCGTGGACGCTCGCGGCGACGGACAGCGACCACCTGCCGATCGTGGCGCGCGTGGAGCTGTGAGGCGGTGAGCCGTTCCGCCGGCCACGTCGGGGTGCGGCGCGGTGACGCCCTGAGACGCGGGGCGCCGGACGGAACGGTGACCGGGCGGACCCGGTCACCGCGCCCCGCTCAGCCCCCCTCGCGCCACCGGTTGGTGATCGGCAGCCGCCGGTCCTTGCCGAAGCCCTTCGGGGAGATCTTCGTGCCCGGCGGGTACTGCCGCCGCTTGTACTCCGCGGTGTCCACCATCCGCAGCGTCTTCGCCACCAGCGCCTCGTCGAAGCCGGCCGCGACGATCCCGTCCAGACCCTGGTCCCGGTCGACGTACAGCTCCAGGATCCGGTCCAGTACGTCGTAGTCGGGCAGCGAGTCCGTGTCGACCTGTCCCGGGCGCAGCTCGGCGCTGGGCGGCTTGGTGATGGACGCCTCCGGGATCGGCGGGATCTGCCCGCGCTCCTCGGCGGCCCGGTTGCGCCACTTCGCGAGGCGGAAGATCGACGTCTTGTAGACGTCCTTGATCGGGCCGTACGCCCCGACCGAGTCGCCGTACAGCGTCGAGTAGCCGACCGCCAGCTCGGACTTGTTGCCCGGCGCGAGGACGATCTGGCCCTCCTGGTTGGAGACGGCCATCAGCATCGTGCCGCGCAGCCGGGACTGGAGGTTCTCCTCGGCGAGACCGGTGAGCCCCAGCGGGCCCATGTACGCGTCGAACATCGGCTCGATCGGTACGGTGCGGAAATTCAGCCCGGTACGGCGGGCCAGTTCGGCCGCGTCGCCCTTGGAGTGGTCCGAGGAGTACTTCGACGGCATCGAGATGCCGTACACGTTCTGCGCCCCCAGCGCGTCGCAGGCGATCGCCGCGACCAGCGCCGAGTCGATCCCACCGGAGAGCCCTATCAGCACACTGCTGAAGCCGTTCTTGGCGGCGTACGCCCGCAGGCCCACGACCAGCGCCGAGTACAGCTCCTCGTCGTCGTCCAGCCGCTCCGCGTACCCGCCGGTCAGCTCCGCCGGGTACGCCGGGAGGGGCTCCTCGGAGAGCACCACGTGGTCGATCCGCAGCCCGTCGTTCACGACCCCGGACGGCGGCTCGGCGGCGGCCGCCGGCAGCTCCAGATCGAGCACGACGCTGCCCTCGGCGAACTGCGGGGCACGGGCGATCACTTCGCCGTCCCGGTCGACGACGATCGAGTCGCCGTCGAAGACCAGCTCGTCCTGGCCGCCGATCATCGCCAGGTACGCGGTGGTGCAGCCCGCCTCCTGGGCCCGCTTCCGGACCAGCTCCAGCCGGGTGTCGTCCTTGTCCCGCTCGTACGGCGAGGCGTTGATCGACAACAGCAGCCCGGCGCCCGCGGCCCGCGCGGCCGGCACCCGGCCGCCGTCCTGCCAGAGGTCCTCGCAGATCGCGAGCGCCACATCGACGCCGTGGACCCGCACGACCGGCATCGAGTCGCCCGGCACGAAGTACCGGAACTCGTCGAAGACGCCGTAGTTGGGGAGGTGGTGCTTGGCGAAGGTCAGCGCGACCTGCCCGCGGTGCAGCACCGCGGCGGCGTTCTGCGGGGAGCCGGCGGGCTGGCCGTAGCGGGGCTGGGCCGTCTCGGAGCGATCGAGGAAGCCGACGACGACCGGCAGTTCCCCGAAGCCCTCCGCGTCGAGCCGGGCGGCGAGCGCGCGCAGCGCCTGCCGGGAGGCCTCGACGAAGGACGGGCGCAGGGCCAGGTCCTCGACGGGGTAGCCGGTCAGCACCATCTCCGGGAACGCCACCAGATGGGCGCCCTGTTCGGCGGAGTGCCGGGTCCAGTGGACGATCGCCTCGGAGTTGCCGGAGAGATCACCGACGGTCGAGTCGATCTGATTCAGTGCGAGACGTAGTTGAGGCACGCGCACCAGTGTAATCGTCTGACTGACGCAATGTCCTGGGGGCCGCGGCACCGAGGCCGCGGCCCGCCGGAACCCGGCCGGGACAGGGGTCAGCGGCGGTAGCCGAGGACCGTCATCATGCCCACGTCCGAGTGGTAGATGTTGTGGCAGTGGAGCATCCACAGCCCCGGGTTGTTCGCCTCGAACTCGACGGCCAGGGAGTTGTTCGGCCGGATGATCGCGGTGTCCTTCCGCGCCCAGGCGGCCGGGCCCCGCCGGGTGGCCCGATGGCTCGGCCCCGCCGGTCCCACGAGGCCGAACGAGTGCCCGTGCAGATGGATGGGGTGCCACATCTCGGTGACGTTGAAGAACTCCAGCCTGACCCGCTCGCCCGCCCGTACCGGATGGCGCTGACTGGGTTCGTACGGCTGGTGGTCGAAGGCCCAGTCGTACGCCTTCATGCTGCCGGTCATCCTGAACCGGATGGTCCGGTCGGGCTCGCGGGAGGACAGCTCCACGGACCCGTCGGGCCTGAGTTCGTCCGCCTCCACCAGCTTTCCGTACAGCTCCTCGGGCCGCACCGACGCGGTGGGCGCCGCTCCCTTCCCGGTACGGAGCAGGGCCAGCGCCGAGCCCTTCTTGCCCTCCGCGAGCGCGGTCAGCGGGAACACCCCGTCGCCGGCGGTGACCAGCACGTCGTACCGCTCGCCCATGCCCAGCAGCAGGGCGTCCGTCGTGGTGTGCCGGACCGGGTAGCCGTCGGTGTGGGTGATCGTCATCCGGTGTCCGCCGAGCGCCACCCGGAAGGCGGTGTCGCCGCCCGCGTTGATGATGCGCAGCCGGATCCGGTCGCCGGGCCTGGCCGCGAAGGACGTGGGGGACTTCGGGGTGCGGCCGTTGATCAGGTAGTACGGGTAGGCGACATCGCCCCCGTGGCTGCCGAGCAGTTCGCTGAAGGAGCCCTTCTTCAGTCGTGTGGGCCCCGAGCGGCCCTTGAGCGGCTTGGCGGGCCGGCCGGGGTTCCCGTGCGATCCGGAGCCGCTCCCGCCGCCGTGGTTCATGCCGCCCCTGCCCCGGCTGAGCTCGTACAGCACCGAGTCCGGCGTCGAACCGTCCACCCCGTCGACCCAGTCGTCCAGGACGACGACCCACTCCTTGTCGTACTTGAGCGGCTCCTTCGGGTCCTCGACGATCAGTGGCGCGTACAGTCCGCGGTCCTGCTGGACGCCCGTGTGCGGGTGGAACCAGTACGTCCCCGCGTGCGGCACGGTGAACCGGTAGGCGAACTCCGCGCCGGGTTTGATGGGCGCCTGGGTCAGATCGGGCACGCCGTCCATGTCATTGCGCACATTGAGGCCGTGCCAGTGCAGTGACGTTTCCTCCGGAAGGTGGTTGGCGAGGGTGAACGCCAGGGTGTCACCCGCCGTGACCCGGAGCTCCTTGCCGGGCAGCCGGGCCTCGTACGCCCAGGAGCCGACGGTGAGCCCGCCGCCCAGATCGAGCCGGGACGGAGTGGCGACGAGGTGGACCTTCCGTACGGGACCCGCCGGGCCCCGCTTGGCCTCGGCCGCCGCGACCTCCGCCCCGTCGGGGGAGACGTACTCGCCCTTGGACCTCCCGCCGGGGGCGGTCCCGTGGTTCACGCTGCCGCGGCTGGTGCCACCGGCGTTCGCGCTACCGGTCTTCTTGCCGCCGTGGCCAGGGTCGGATTCGTCGGAGCACGCGGCCAGTACCGCCGAACCGGCAGTGGCGACAGCGGCGCCGAGCACGGCGCGTCGGGTGGGTGGAGTGCGCATGACGAGGTGCACCTCGGGGTGTTGTCGGTATTTCGGTCTGCTGGGGGAGGGGGAGGCACCCCTCCTATATCCGCAGTACCGACAACGGGGCCGTACGGGTCGCGCCCGCCCGGGGCCCCGGCCCCGGCAGTGGCGTGATCCGTGCCGCGGCGCGCCCGAGAAGGCGGAGGATCCCGATGAGCAGTGATACGAAGAGTGACAACTGTCCGTATGTCATACATGCACTCAGGGTCATGTCGAGCACCCTACCCCCGCCGGGTATCCCTCGCGCGCGGAGGCGTATCGCCGCGGTGGTACGGGCTCCGGCGGGGAGGGCAGCACAATGGCCCGGCACCCCTCGGGCGAGGAATGCCGGGCCATCGAAACCGGACGTCGAGCCGTGTCCGCGCGGCCGGTCAGCCGCGGGCGTAGACCTTCTCCGCCCAGCCGGCGATCTGCTCCTCGGTGAGGTGCTGCGCCAGGTCGGCTTCGCTGATCATGCCGATCAGCATCTTGTTCTCGACCACCGGGAGCCGGCGGATCCGATGGGTCTGCATCTCCTCCAGAACCATCTCCACATCCGCCTCCGAGTCGATCCAGCGAGGGGTGCCCTGGGCGAGGTCGCCCGCCGTCATCTTCGACGGATCGTGGCCCATCGCCACACAGCCGATCACGATGTCGCGGTCCGTGAGGATACCGATCATCCGGTCCTGCTCACCGTTGGCGGAGATGGGCAACGCGCCGACGTTGTGGTCACGCATCAGCTGCGCGGCCCGGTCGAGCGTCTCGTGCGCGGGGATCCACGTGGCCCCGGTGTGCATGATGTCCTTGGCGGTGGTCATGAGGGATTCCTCCTGCGTGCCGATGGGCATGCTGTACGACCCCGAGCGAACCCATCGTCATGGGCCCGTTCGGGGCACGCGACCGCTATCACCTGTTCGGGTGCACCTGCGGCCAGGCGGGAATCTTTCAGGACCGGGGCCCGGCCCCTCGCGCCGCCAGCATCCGGGCCATCGCGTCCAGCTCCGACTGCTGGGCCTCGACCATCCCGCCGGCGAGCCGCTGCTCCGCCTTCACCGCGCACAGCCGGGCGCAGCCCCGGGCCATGTCGACGCCGCCCTTGTGGTGGTCGGTCATGAGCCGGAGGTACAGCACCTCGGCCGCCTTGCCGCTCGCCGTACGGAGCCGGTTCAGCTCGGTCCTGGTGGCCATGCCGGGCATCAGGGAGCCGTCATGGGCCCGGTGGCCGGTCCCCATGCCCTCCATCCCGTCCATGTCCTGCATCGAGTGACCCTCGTGCCCGGCCGCCATCCAGTCCATCGGCTGCCCGGCGGCCGCCTTCGGCAGCTCCCACAGATCCAGCCAGCCGAGCAGCATGCCGCGCTGATTGGCCTGCGTATTGGCGATGTCGTACGCGAGACGGCGTACCTCCTCGTCCTTCGTACGGTCGCGCACGATGAAGGACATCTCCACGGCCTGCTGATGGTGGACCGCCATGTCACGGGCGAAACCGGCGTCCGCGGAATCCGCCGCGGGCGTGCCCGGCGCGGCGGCGGCACGGTCCGCCCCGTCCCCGTCGTCGCGCGCGGAGGCGACCGTCGCCACCCCCGCGAACAGCAGCGCGAGCACCACGGCGGAGCCCGCCACCCACCCGACGCGCGGGACACGTTCCGCGGCGGTCACCGCGTTCCCAGCCCGCCCGTGCACGGCGCACCGGGCTCGGGCGTCTGCGGCCCCTGCACGAACTTCGAGAGGAACTGGTCGACCCGCGGGTCATCGGCGCCGTCCACGGTCACCTGATTCCCCCAGGCGGTCAGCATGATCGTCCCGGACTGTCCCTCGTACGGGCTCATCAGCGAGTACGGCGTCCTGCCGACCCGCTCGGCGAGCTTCGCCACATCGGCGTCCGAAGCCTTGTCCGTATACGTCACCCACACCGATCCGTGCTCCAGCGAGTGCACGGCGTTCACATCGGGGAGGGCCTTCTGATAGACATCGCCGTCGCAATTCATCCAAACGGGGTTGTGGTCACCGCCGACCGGCGGCTTCATCGGGTACGTGACGGTCCCGGTGACGTGGTTGCGGGTGAGCTTCTTCGCGTCCCACGTCCGCAGCCCCTCGATCGACCCGCCGGCGGGCTTCTCCGGCTCGGCCGCGGGCGCCTTGGCGTCCGCCGCCGGGGCGGCCTGCTTCTGCTCGGACGCCTCGGACTTTTCCAGCACCAGATACGTACCGAATCCGGCCAGCCCCACGACCACGAGCACGCTCAGGCTTATGGCCAGCGCACGGTCGCGGCGCTGCCGCGCGCGGTGGGCGTCGTGCTGCTCCATGGGGGTCCTGGGGTCGAAACTCATGTCGTCAGGTCCTTCTGGGAAGGGGCGGGGACGGATGGCCGAAGGCCGGGAGATCCGGCGCGCGCGGGGCGGTCACGAAGCCGCTCCACCCCCTGCGCGCCATGGGCGCCGATCGTAGTGGGTGGCCAGGTGCTCCATCTCACTTCGAGTGCGTAATCTGGGTGAAATCCCGGGTCGTGATACTGGAGCTTCCCCCCTACCCCGGGCGGTGGTGCACGGACCGTCTGAACTGCAAGGATGTGGCTATGGACAAGCAGCAGGAATTCGTCCTCAGGACGCTTGAGGAGCGCGACATCCGCTTCGTACGGCTGTGGTTCACCGATGTCCTCGGCTACCTCAAATCCGTCGCCGTGGCCCCCGCCGAACTGGAACAGGCGTTTGACGAGGGGATCGGCTTCGACGGCTCGGCCATCGAGGGCTTCGCCCGGGTGTACGAGTCCGACATGATCGCCAAGCCGGACCCGGGCACCTTCCAGATACTGCCGTGGCGGGCGGAGGCCCCCGGCACGGCCCGGATGTTCTGCGACATCCTGATGCCGGACGGCTCGCCGTCCTTCGCCGACCCGCGCTATGTCCTCAAGCGCATCCTCGCCAAGACCTCCGATCTGGGCTTCACCTTCTACACCCACCCGGAGATCGAGTTCTTCCTGCTGAAGGACAAGCCGGTCGACGGCAGCCGGCCCACCCCCGCCGACAGCTCCGGCTACTTCGACCACACCCCGCAGAACGTCGGCATGGACTTCCGCCGCCAGGCGATCACCATGCTCGAATCCATGGGCATCTCGGTCGAGTTCAGCCACCACGAGGGCGCCCCCGGCCAGCAGGAGATCGACCTGCGGTACGCGGACGCGCTCTCCACCGCCGACAACATCATGACCTTCCGCCTGGTGATGAAGCAGGTCGCGCTGGAGCAGGGCGTACAGGCGACGTTCATGCCGAAGCCCTTCTCCGAGTACCCCGGCTCGGGCATGCACACCCACCTCTCCCTCTTCGAGGGCGACCGCAACGCCTTCTACGAGTCGGGCGCCGAGTACCAGCTCTCCAAGGTCGGCCGCTCGTTCATCGCCGGCCTGCTCACCCACGCGGCGGAGATCTCCGCCGTCACGAACCAGTGGGTCAACTCCTACAAGCGCATCTGGGGCGGTTCCTCCCGCGCCGCGGGGGCCGGCGGCGAAGCCCCCTCGTACATCTGCTGGGGCCACAACAACCGCTCCGCGCTCATCCGCGTCCCGATGTACAAGCCCGGCAAGACCGGCTCCGCCCGGGTGGAGGTCCGCTCCATCGACTCCGGCGCCAACCCCTACCTGACCTACGCGGTGCTCCTCGCCGCGGGCCTCAAGGGCATAGAGGAGGGCTACGAACTCCCGGCCGGCGCCGACGACGACGTCTGGGCCCTGTCCGACGCGGAGCGCCGCGCGATGGGCATCGAGCCGCTGCCGCAGAACCTCGGCGAGGCGATCTCGCTGATGGAGAAGAGCGAACTGGTCGCCGAGACGCTCGGCGAGCACGTCTTCGACTTCTTCCTGCGCAACAAGAAGCAGGAGTGGGAGGAGTACCGCTCCGAGGTCACCGCCTTCGAGCTGAAGAACCTGCTGCCGGTGCTGTAACCGAAACCCGGCCGCAGCGCGGCGACGATCCGGGCCGGAGGCGGTGCGCCTCCGGCCCGGAGTCCGTTCGGGCCGAGCAGTCGCGCGGACGGTGCCGAACAGGACGCGGAATGAAGCCAGTTGAGGGACTGGTAGGAAAGTTTACTGTTCGCTAGCATTCCGGGCGGTGGCTTGGCGCGGTGCCCCCGTTCCACGGGCATGACGCGCTCAGTGAGAGCTCTGGCCCGGCCACCACGATCCCGCCTCCTGCCCGTACCCGGGCCGGATACGGGGCCACGCACCGATGCCCAGCTCTCGCCACCCCCACAAGGCCAGGAGTCCAGGGATGCACCCGAACGGCTCAGCTTTGCTCCTCACGCCCACGCGGCGCCGTACGGTGGGCGTGGTCATCGCCGCCGTACTCGTCCTCGTCGGCGGCCTGTTGCTCGCCTACCCCGAACGAGCCGGCGCCGCCGCCGACCCCCTCATCTCGCGCGGCAGGACCGCCACCGCCTCCACCGACGAAAGTTCCGAGTTCGGACCGCAGAACGCCTTCGACGGCGACCCGGCCACCCGCTGGGCGAGCGTCGAGGGCAAGGACCCCCAGTGGCTGAGCGTCGACCTCGGCGCCGGTGCCGAGGTCACGCGCGTGAAGCTGAGCTGGGAGGACGCGTACGCCAAGGCGTACCGGATCGAGATCTCCGCCGACGGCACCAACTGGACCCGGCTCGCCGACGAGACGGCCGGGAACGGCGGCACCGACGACTGGCCCTCCCTCTCCGGAAAGGGCCGCTACCTGCGCGTGTACGGCACCGCACGCGGCACCGCCTACGGCTACTCGCTGTACGAGGTCGAGGTGTACGGCACCCCCGGCAGCGAGCCCCCGCAGACCGGCGCCTTCACCGCGGTCGCCGCCGGTGACATCGCCGCCCAGTGCACCGCGTCCGACAGCGACTGCGCCCACCCCAAGACCGCGGCGCTGGCCCGGAAGATCGACCCGAAGTTCTATCTGACGATGGGCGACAGCCAGTACGACGACGCCCGGATCTCCGACTTCCGCGCCTACTACGACAAGACCTGGGGCGCCTTCAAGGCCAGGACGCGTCCGGTGCCGGGCAACCACGAGACGTACGACCCGGCCGGGAAACTGGCCGGCTACAAGGCGTACTTCGGGGCCATCGCGTACCCCCAGGGCAAGAGCTACTACAGCTTCGACGAGGGCAATTGGCACTTCATCGCCCTCGACTCCAACTCCTTCGACCAGAGCGCGCAGATCGACTGGCTCAAGGCCGACCTCGCCAAGAACAGCAAGGCGTGCATCGCCGCCTACTGGCACCACCCGCTGTACTCCTCGGGCGGACACGGCAACGACCCGGTCAGCAGGCCGGTCTGGAAGATCCTGTACGGGGCCAAGGCCGACCTCGTGCTCAACGGGCACGACCACCACTACGAGCGGTTCGCCCCGCAGAACCCGGACGGGAAGGCCACCGCCGACGGGATCACCGAGATCGTCGGCGGGATGGGCGGCGCCGAGCCCTACCCCATCGAGGAGGTCCAGCCCAACAGCCAGAAGCGGATCAGCGGTGAATACGGCGTCCTGAAGATGGACTTCACCGACACCGGCTACAGCTGGAACTACGTCGGCACCGACGGCAAGAACAAGGACACCAGCCCGAAGTACACCTGCCACTGATGTACCTGGCGACCACAGGCCGCCGGGACACGCCGGCCCCGCCCCGCACCGGCGGGGCGGGCCGGCGCGTCCCCGGCACCGTCCTCGCACTCGGCACGGTCAGCCTCGTCACCGACATCTCCTCCGAGATGGTCACCGCGGTGCTGCCGCTCTACCTGGTCCTCGGACTCGGTCTCTCCCCCCTCCAATTCGGCTTCCTGGACGGCCTGTTCAACGGCGCCGCCGCCGTCGTACGACTGCTCGGCGGGTACGCCGCCGACCGCGGCCGCGGGCACAAACGGGTCGCCGGGCTCGGCTACGCCCTCTCCGCCCTCTCCCGGCTCGGCCTGCTGCTCGCGGGCGGCGCCACCGCCGGAATCGCGGCCGCCCTCGCCACCGACCGGGTCGGCAAGGGCATCCGCACGGCGCCCCGTGACGCCCTGATCACCCTGAGCAGCCCGCCCGAGGCGCTCGGCCGGTCCTTCGGCGTGCACCGGGCGATGGACACCACGGGCGCCCTGCTCGGCCCGCTCGCCGCGTTCGCCCTGCTCTGGGCGACCGCCGACGCCTACGACGCGGTGTTCGTCGTCAGTTTCTGCGTCGGCCTGTTCGGGGTGCTGCTCCTCGTCCTGTACGTCCCCGGGCAACAGCAGGCACCACCGCCGGTGATCCCGGCTCCCCGCAGGGGCAAGGCGTTCGGGGCGCTCCGCGACCCCGCCTTCCGGCGGATCCTCGCCGCTGCCTCCCTGCTGGGTGCCGCCACGGTCGGTGACGCCTTCGTCTATCTCCTGCTCCAGCGCCGGCTCGACCTACCCGTCGGCTGGTTCCCGCTGCTGCCGCTCGGCGCCGCGGCCTGCTACCTGCTGCTGGCGGTCCCGGCGGGCCGGATCGCGGACCGGGTCGGCCGGCGGCTGCCGTTCCTGTACGGACACCTCGCGCTGCTCGGCGTGTACGCCACGCTGCTCACCCCGGTCGGCGGCCCGGCGCTGCTCCTCCTCGTGCCCGTCCTCGCGCTGCTCGGTGTCTTCTACGCCACCACCGACGGGGTGCTGATGGCCCTCGCCGGACCCGTGCTGCCCGCCGACGGCAGGGCGGGCGGACTCGCCGTGCTCCAGACCGGCCAGGCGCTGGCCAGGATGCTCGCCGCGGCGGGCTTCGGCGCCGCGTGGACCGTATGGGGGCCGGGCCCCGCGCTGTGGGCGGCGATCTCGGCCCTGCTCGTCGCCCTCGTGGGCGGCTGGGCGCTGCTGCCGCGCAACCCCTCCGGCACCCCCGCCCCCGGGACGCCGGAAGTCCAGATCCCCGAAAGGCGGACCGCATGAGTGCCAGGTTCCCGAGATCCGCGACCCCGCTGGGCCCCCGGGCCCGGATCGCCGTGGTGGTGGCCGCGGTGCTGCTCCTCGCAGGCGGCTCCGTCGGGTACGTGATGCACGCGGAACAACGCACGAAGGGGGAACGGGCCGAGGCCGACGCCTCGTTCACCCTCGGCGGGCCCGCGCTGTACTTCCGGGACACGGCCGGCGGGCGCGTCGCGCACCAGCCGCTCGCCGGCGCCGGGACCAGCGGCGCCCGTACCACCGGCGGCCCCGTCTGCGACCGGTTCTACGCCTCCGACGACGGCGCGCTCTGCCTGCGGGCCGAGCCCGGGGTGCTGCCGAAGACGTACGCGATCGTCCTCGACCGGCGGCTGCGCGAGAAGCGCCGGATCACCGTGCCGGGTGTCCCCACCCGCGCCCGGGTCTCCGCCTCCGGGCGGATGCTGTCCTGGACGGTGTTCGCGACCGGTGACTCGTACGCCACCACCTCGTTCTCCACCCGCACCGCCATCCTCGATCTGCGCACCGGCTATCTCATCAAGTCCATGGAGAACATCCAGCTCACCATCGACGGCGCCCGCTACCACGCCCCCGACGTCAACTACTGGGGCGTGACCTTCGCCCGCGACGACAACCGCTTCTACGCGACCGTCTCCACCAAGGGACGCACCTACCTCGTCGAGGGGAACATGCGGGACTGGACGGCGAAGGCGCTGCGGCAGAACGTCGAGTGCCCCTCCCTGTCGCCGGACAACGCCAGGATCGCCTTCAAGAAGAAGGTCTCCGACGACGCGGCGGCGCCCTGGCGGCTGTACGTCCTCGACCTGAGAACCATGCGTGAGACGCCGCTCGCGGAGGAGCACAGCGTCGACGACCAGGCGGCCTGGCTGGACGACGGCACCCTCGCCTACGCACTGCCGGGAAAGGACGGCCGGGGGAGCGACATCTGGACCGTTCCGGCGGACGGGACGGGGGCGCCCCGCATGGCCGTGAAGGGCGGGTCGTCCCCGGTGGCGGTGGCGTCGGCGGGCTGAGCGGGCCCCGGGCCGCCGACGCCCCCGCCCAGCCGAACGAGCAGGCCGTCTCGTCGAGGTTTTTGTCGATCACCTCGGAGGGCTCCCGGGCCGGGTCCGCCTCGATCCGCATCCGCATGGCGATCCGCGGCGCGGACAGGAACGCCGTCGCCAGGACCGGCGGCCCGACCGGACTGCGCGACGGGCCCGGCCGGATGCCTCGCCCGGGGCGCGGCCGGTGTAATGTGACGCATCCCCACACGGGGGCCGACCAAGGAGGTGAGACCCATTACCGCTGTATCAGGCTGGGTGCTCATCCCTCGCGATCGTGTGGTCGACCCGACATAGTCGACCGCGGAGCGCCCATCGGCTTTCCCGAAAGGCTCCGCTCATGTCGGTCACCGCTTCACCGCTCGCCGTCTCCACCATCGTCACCGCGCTCCGCGCCGCCGGCTGCGTATTCGCCGAGGACGAGGCGGCGTTGATCCTCTCCACGGCCACCGGCCCCGCCGCGATCGCGGCCATGGTCGAACAACGGGTTGCCGGACTTCCCCTGGAACACGTCCTCGGCTGGGCCGAGTTCGGCGGTCTGCGGATCGCCGTCGGTCCCGGCGTCTTCGTACCCCGCCGCCGCACCGAGTTCCTGGTCCGGCAGGCCGCCGCCCTCGCCGGACCCGGAGCGGTCGTCGTCGACCTGTGCTGCGGCTCGGGCGCCCTCGGTGCCGCGCTCGCCGCGACGCTGGGCCGGGCCGAACTGCACGCCACGGACGTCGAACCCGCCGCCGTGCGGTACGCCCGCCGCAACATCGGCGACGCGGGCGAGGTCTACGAGGGCGACCTCTTCGAGCCGCTGCCCGGATCGTTGCGCGGCCGGGTGGAGATCCTGCTCGCGAATGTGCCCTACGTACCCACGGACGACGTCGAACTGCTCCCCCCGGAGGCCCGCATCCATGAACCGCGGGTGGCACTCGACGGCGGCCTGGACGGCCTCGACGTCCTGCGCCGGGTCACCACCGAGGCCCCGCGCTGGCTGGCACCGGGCGGGCACCTGCTGGTCGAGACGAGCGAGCGGCAGGCGGCACGGGCCGAGGAGACCGTAGCCCGCAGCGGTCTGATCCCGCGGGTGGTCCGCTCCGAGGAGCTGTACGCGACCGTCGTCATCGCGACCAGACCCGGCCCCACGCCCCCCTCGGGCGGCTGAGAACCGGCCGGCGGCCGGGCGGGTGACGTCCGGCCGTCAGCTGAACCGCCACCGCGTCTGGCTGAAGCGGGCGCCCTTGCCGAAACCGAAGGCCTTGCGGGGGCGCACCTGGAACACCAGCGCCACATGTCCCGCGTGCACGAAGCTGCCGTCCCGGACGTCGAAGTGCCAGTCCGGGCCGTACTTCGCCTCCCAGGCCGCGGCCAGCCCGTTCAGCCGGTCCGCGTCCGTCACCCGTTCCCCCCGGCCCTCGACCACCACGTCGAGCCCCTTGGACATGGTGTTGTTGCCGGTCGTCAGCACCACTTCGGGGTTGGCGGCCAGATTCCTGGCCTTGCGCTCCTCGGCGCCGGTCGCGAAATGCAGCGCGCTGTCCCACCACACCCCGATCAGCGGAGTGACGTGCGGGCGGCCGTCCGGGCGGACCGTGGACAGCCAGTACAGCTCCGCCCCGGTCAGCAGCTCCGTCGCCGCCGACCACGGGCAGGCCGTAGCGCCCTTGGCGCTGTAGTCGGCATTCAGCTCGGCGAAGGGTTCGAATCCGGACATGAGGGCCTCCCGGTCTGCTCCTGGAAATGATCGTGCCCGCGAAGTGCGGACCGTGCACCCGCTCCGGATTCATCGGAGCGGGGCTAGGCTCGGAACGCTGAATGGTGTGTGGACAGCGAGCGGGAGAGCGCGGAATGACGACGGTGCCGGGGCGCAGGAGCAGTACGTTCACCCGACTGCTGCGGCACGGCTTCACCGACCCCTCCGCGGCCGAGCGGCTGCTCGACCTGCCCGAGCTGTCGTCCGTACGCTCCGACCCGGTGCTGCTCGAAGCCCTCGGCGCCACCGCCGACCCCGATCTGGCGCTGAACGGGCTCGTCCGGCTGGTGGAGGCCGAGGAGGAGGACGAGCGGCAGATTCTGCTGGACACGCTCATCACCGCCAAACCGCTGCGGGACCGGCTGCTCGGGGTGCTCGGCGCGTCCGAGGCGCTCGGCGACCACCTCGCCCGCCACCCCCGCGACTGGCAGGCCCTCGTCACCTACGAGGCCACCGATCTGCATCCCGGTGTGGCCGAATTCGAGCAGGATCTCGCCGGGGCCGACGACCCCGACTCGCTGCGCGTCTCCTACCGCCGGTGCCTGCTGGCCATAGCGGCCCGTGACGTGTGCGGTACCACCGATGTCGCCGAGGCCGCCGCCGAACTGGCCGATCTGGCCACCGCGACCCTGCGGGCGGCGCTCGCCATCGCCCGTACGGCCGCACCCGAGGACGCCGCCCGGTGCCGGCTCGCCGTCATCGCGATGGGCAAGTGCGGCGGGCACGAGCTGAACTACGTCTCCGACGTCGACGTCATCTTCGTCACGGAACCGGTCGACGGCTTCGAGGAGAGCGCGGCCGTGCAGGCCGCCACCCGACTGGCCGCGCACATGATGCGGATCTGTTCCGACACGACCGTCGAGGGCACCATCTGGCCCGTCGACGCCAACCTCCGCCCCGAGGGCCGCAACGGCCCCCTGGTGCGGACGCTGTCCTCGCATCTCGCGTACTACCAGCGCTGGGCCAAGACCTGGGAGTTCCAGGCGCTGCTCAAGGCCCGGCCGGTGGCCGGCGACCCCGAGCTCGGCGAGGAGTACGTCGAGGCCGTCTCGCCGCTCGTGTGGCAGGCCGCGGACCGCGAGAACTTCGTTCCGGACGTGCAGAAGATGCGCCGCCGGGTCGTCGACAACATCCCCGCCGACCGAGTCGACCGCGAGATCAAGCTCGGCCCCGGCGGGCTGCGGGACGTCGAATTCGCCGTACAACTCCTCCAGTTGGTGCACGGCCGCAGCGACGCCACGCTGCGCAGCGGCACCACACTGGCGGCCCTGCGCGCGCTCGCCGAGGGCGGTTACGTGGGACGGGTGGACGCCGCGCAACTGGACGACGCCTACCGCTTCCTGCGCGCCATGGAGCACCGCATCCAGCTCTACCGGCTGCGCCGCACCCATCTGGTCCCCGAGGACGCCCCCGATCTGCGGCGGCTCGGACGCTCCCTCGGGATGCGCACGGACCCGATCACCGAGCTCAACCAGGCGTGGAAGCGGCATGCCTCGGTGGTACGGCGGCTGCACGAGAAGCTGTTCTACCGGCCGCTGCTCGACGCCGTCGCCCAGCTCGCGCCCGGCGAGTCCCGGCTCAGCGCGAAGGCGGCCCAGCACCGGCTCGAAGCGCTGGGCTACGCCGATCCGGCCGCCGCGCTCCGGCACCTGGAGGCGCTGTCGTCCGGGGTGTCCCGCAAGGCCGCCATCCAGCGCACCCTGCTGCCGGTGCTGCTCGGCTGGTTCGCGGACTCCGCGGACCCGGACGCCGGGCTGCTCGGCTTCCGCAAGGTGTCCGACGCACTCGGCAAGACCCCCTGGTACCTGCGGCTGCTGCGGGACGAGGGCGCCGCGGCGGAGAACCTCGCCCGGGTCCTGTCGGCCGGCCGGCTCGCCCCCGACCTGCTGCTGCGGGCCCCG
The DNA here is from genome assembly GCF_040611955.1 of Streptomyces sp. NPDC006510. NCBI lineage: Bacteria > Bacillati > Actinomycetota > Actinomycetes > Kitasatosporales > Streptomycetaceae > Streptomyces > Streptomyces sp. NPDC006510. Next base: position 25,094 of record NZ_JBEXPH010000078.1, read on the forward strand.
GAGGCGGTGGCGCTCCTCGGTGACCCGCAGGGGCTGCGGCCGCGCACCCGGGAACACCTGGAGCAGGAGGTACTGGCCGCGGTGGGGCGCTCGGAGGGCGCCGAGTCCGCCGTCGCGGTGGTGCGCGGAGTGCGGCGGCGCGAGCTGTTCCGGACCACGGCCGCGGACCTCATCGGCTCGTACGGTACGGAGGAGCGGCCCGCCGAGGAGGACCCGGGGGCCCTGGTCGACCGGGTGGGCAACGCGGTCACCGATCTGAACGCCGTCACGATCGCGGGCGCCCTGCGCGCCGCCGTGCGCGAGCAGTGGGGGGACACCCTCCCCACCCGGTTCGCGGTCATCGGCATGGGCCGTTTCGGCGGCCACGAGCTCGGCTACGGCTCCGACGCCGATGTGCTGTTCGTCCACTCGCCGCGCGAGGGGGTCGACGAGCAGGAGGCGGCCCGGGCCGCGAACGCGGTGGTCGCCGAGATGCGCCGGCTGCTGCAACTGCCCACCGCCGACCCGCCGTTGATCATCGACGCGGATCTGCGGCCGGAGGGCAAGAGCGGACCGCTGGTGCGTACGCTGGGGTCGTACGAGGCCTACTACCGGCGCTGGTCGCTGGTCTGGGAGAGCCAGGCGCTGCTGCGCGCCGAGCCGGTCGCGGGCGACGGGGAACTCGGCCGCGAGTTCATCGAACTGATCGATCCGCTGCGCTATCCGATGGAGGGCCTGGGGGAGGACGCGGTCCGTGAGATCCGGCGGCTGAAGGCCCGGATGGAGTCCGAGCGGCTGCCGCGCGGCGCGGATCCGACGCTCCACACCAAGCTGGGGCGCGGCGGGCTGAGCGATGTCGAGTGGACGGTCCAGCTGATGCAGATGCAGCACGGCTGGGCGGAACCGGGGCTGCGCACGACGCGCACCCGCGAGGCACTGGCGGCGGCGTGCGCGGCGGAACTCATCCCCGGCGAGGACGCGCAGACGCTGGACGAGGCATGGGTGCTGGCGACCCGGGTGCGCAACGCGGTGATGCTGGTGCGCGGCCGGCCGGGCGACACGTTCCCGTCGGGTCCGCGTGAACTCACCGCGATCGGGCGGTACTTGGGGTACGAGCCGGGGCATGTCGGGGACATGCTGGACGACTACCGGCGGATCACGCGACGGGCGCGGGCGGTGGTGGAGGAGCGGTTCTACGGGGCGTGAGGCGGTCCGCCGCTTCGGGATCCGGGCCCCGTTCCACCGGGGCCTGTCCGGCGGATCAGGGTCGGACAGGGCGCGGCGTCCGGTGCGGTGCATCGCAAGGCGCCGGAGCGTCCCGACAGCGGAGCTGTTCGGCGCGCTGGTACGGGTGCAGAGCGAGGCGGGCCGGCTCTGGCGCGTCGGGGGCGTCAAGTTCTTCATGGACGCCACCGTCGAGGGCGGCACCGCGTGGCTGGAGCACGCCGACTGCCACGGGGAGGGCACCGAGGCGTTCTGGCCGGCCCCCGAGGCGTACACCGCCGCCGTCCACCGGCTGCACCGCGCCGGGGTGCGCACCGCCACGCACGCCATCGGGGACGCCGCCGTGCGGCATGTGCCGGACACGGTGGAGGCGCTGGGGGAGAGCGGCCGGCTCCGCCACCGCATCGAGCACATCGAGACCGTGCCGAACGGCCTGGCCGCCCGGTTCGCCGAGCTCGGGGTGATCGCCTCGATGCAGCCCACGCACACCGCGTACACCCGTGCCGACCACAGCGACGAGTGGTCGAAGCGGCTCGGGGACGAGCGGGCCGGACGGGCCTGGCGCTGCCGGGACCTGCGCGACGCGGGGGCGTACCTGGCGCTGGGCTCGGACTGGCCGATCGCCCACTACGACGTACGGCAGGTGCTGGCCACGGCCCGGCTGCGGCGGCTGCCCGGGGCGTACGACACCGAGCCGGTCACCGCCGAGCAGGCGCTGACCGGGCTGATGGCGCTGGAGGGCTGCACCTCGCACGCGGTGGTCGCGGCCGGGGAGCAGCACGTCGCGGGCCGGATCGCCGTGGGGTACCGGGCCGATCCGACGGCGTTCGGGGTGGACCCGGTCGCGGCCCCGGCGGACGAGCTGGGCGAGGCACTGGTGCGGCTCACGGTGTGCGGGGGAGGCGTGGTGCACCGGGGGTGAGGTGGTGGCGGCGGGCGATGTCCGCGGCGGCGGCCTCAGCGGCGGCCCGCCGCCGCGTCCGCCGCCGGGCGCCGGGCCCGGATCGGCGCACCCGCGGACAGGCCCGCGAGCCGGGCCCGCCCGCGCGGCAGCGGCACCCGCCTGGGCAGGTGGTGCGGCAGCGAGCCGTACCAGGCGTACGAAACGGCGTAACCGAAGGCCAGGCACGTCATGCCGCCCAGCGCGTCCAGCCAGAAGTGGTTGGCGGTCGACACGATGACGACCAGGGTGACCGTCGGGTAGAGCAGGCCCAGGACGCGCGCCCAGGGCGCGGAGGCCAGCGCGAGGACGGTCAGACCGCACCAGAGCGACCAGCCGATGTGCATCGACGGCATCGCCGCGTACTGGTTCGACATGTTCTTGAAGTTGCCCGAGGCCATCGATCCCCAGGTGTGATGGACCAGGACGGTGTCGATGAAGTGGCCGCCGTTCATCAGCCGGGGCGGTGCCAGTGGATACAGGTAGTAGCCGAGGAGCGCCACGCCCGTGGTCGCGAACAGGGCCAGCCGGGCCGCCGCGTAACGGCCGGAGTGGCAGCGGAACAGCCACACCAGCACGCAGACGGTGACGACGAAGTGCAGCGTCGCGTAGTAGTAGTTCATCGAGACGATCAGCCATGTCACGGAATTCACCGCGTGGTTGACCGTCTGTTCCACGGCGATGCCCAGGTACTTCTCGGCCGACCAGATCCGGTCGGCGTTGCGCAGGGCCTCGGTCCGTTGCTCGGGGACGGCGTTGCGCACCAGGGAGTACACCCAGTAACTGGCCGCGACGAGCAGGATCTCGAACCAGAGGCGCGGCCGACGAGGGGAGCGCAGGGAACGCGGTCTCGCCGGGCCGCTGTCGCGCCGTCCGGTGTCCTGCTTCGCGTTCGCCGCGGGGGCCGCCTCGTCCACGATGGGTGACGGGGTGGCCTCCGACCGGCCTTCCTTCGATGTCACGCTCAATTCACCCATAGGCACAGAGTCTGCCAGAAAATGCCCCTCCGCCCGATGATCCTCCGGTCGGGTCAGGGCCGCACATCAATGGATGCCGGAACTGCGTGCCAGGAGCGGGCGTGGGATCCTGGGACGGTCAGACGGTGGCGGCCGGAGCGGGCCCGGGACCCGCGGCAGTTGAACCACGAACGACCAGTTCGGGCATGAAGACGAACTCGCTGTGCGGGGCGGGCGTGCCGCCGATCTCCTCCAGGAGCGTACGCACGGCGGCCTGGCCCATCGCCGTCACCGGCTGACGGATCGTGGTCAGCGGCGGGTCGGTGAACGCTATGAGCGGCGAATCGTCGTAACCGACCACCGACAGATCGCGCGGCACCTGCATCGACAGCCGGCGGGCGGCCCGGATCGCGCCGAGCGCCATCATGTCGCTCGCGCACACCACCGCAGTGCAGCCCCGCTCCATCAGCGCCGACGCCGCGGCCTGTCCACCCTCAAGGGTGAACAGCGAATGCTGGATCAGCTCCTCCACCTCGTCCGGTGCGAGGCCCAACTGCTCCTGCGCGGTGGCGCGGAAGCCCTCGATCTTGCGCAGGACCGGCACGAACCGCTTCGGGCCGACCGCCAGGCCGATCCGCTGATGACCCAACGACACCAGATGCGTCACCGCGAGCCGCATCGCGGCCCGGTCGTCCGGAGAGATGAACGGCGCCTGGACCTTGGGCGAGAAGCCGTTGACCAGGACGAACGGAACACCCTTGGCGCGCAGTTGCTCATAGCGCTGCATATCGGCCGAGGTGTCGGCGTGCAGCCCGGAGACGAAGATGATGCCCGCGACACCGCGGTCGACCAGCATCTCGGTCAGCTCGTCCTCGGTGGAGCCGCCGGGGGTCTGGGTCGCCAGCACCGGCGTGTAGCCCTGCCGGGTCAGCGCCTGGCCGATGACCTGGGCCAGGGCGGGAAAGATGGGGTTCTCCAGCTCGGGCGTGATCAGGCCGACCAGCCCCGCGCTGCGCCTGCGCAGACGCACCGGCCGTTCGTAGCCGAGGACGTCGAGCGCGGCGAGAACGGATTCACGGGTGGCCGCTGCAACACCGGGCTTGCCGTTCAGTACACGGCTGACCGTAGCTTCGCTGACCCCCGCCTGAGTTGCGATATCGGCAAGCCGTGCGGTCATGGGAGTGGACTGTACCGGGCGTATGTCGGATTGCCCACCGTGCCCATGAATCGGGCGACCGCACCCGTGCACCGGTCCGGGGGGATCGCGCGGCAACATCTTGCAAGGTCTTGCGAACCGGGTTTGCGGACGGCGGCCGGGTTGCCCCGCCACGCGGGCCGGGGCTGTGGCCTGCCACTGCCAGGGTGTGACGTCAGCCGTCAAGAGGCTTGACGGCAACCGTGAGGACACGCGAATGTAACGATCGTCGGGGCTTGCAGAAATCTTCCGCAAACTCTTTCGGCGTTCTTTCATCCTTGTTACGTTCACGTCGACCCGGCGCCGCGACGGAGCGGTACGGCAGTTGAAGGAGTTCAGATGCGACGTGGCATAACGGCCACCGCCCTGGTCGCGGCCCTGGCGCTCGCGGCGACCGCCTGCGGCAGCGACAGCGAGTCCGACGGCACGAGCAAGAGCTCGGGCGAGCTCTCCGGCACCGTGACGTGGTGGGACACCTCCACCGCGGGCAGCGAGGACAAGGTCTTCAAGAAGATCGCCGAGGACTTCACCAAGAAGCACCCCAAGGTCCAGGTCAAGTACGTCAACGTGCCCTTCGGTGACGCGCAGAACAAGTTCAAGAACGCGGCCCAGTCCGGCTCCGACGCCCCCGACGTCATCCGCTCCGAGGTCGCCTGGACCCCCGAGTTCGCCGACCTCGGCTACCTGGCCCCGCTCGACGGCACCGCCGCGCTGAAGAACTCGGACGACTTCCTGAAGCAGGCCGCCGCGTCCACCAAGTACAAGGACAAGACGTACGCGGTGCCGCAGGTCATCGACTCCATGGGCATCTTCTACAACAAGAAGATCTTCAAGGAGGCCGGTGTCGAGGTCCCCAAGACCGTCGACGAGCTGAAGACCGTCTCCAAGAAGATCAAGGACAAGACCGGCAAGACCGGTATGTACCTGCGCGGCGACGACGCGTACTGGTTCCTCTCCTTCCTGTACGGCGAGGGCGGCGACATGGTCGACGCCTCCACCAAGTCCGTCACCATCGACAACCCCGAGGGTGTCAAGGCGATGAAGGTCGTCAAGGACCTCGTCGACTCGGGTGCCGCCAAGACCGACGCCACGGACGGCTGGGAGAACATGCAGGCGTCCTTCAAGGACGGCAAGGTCGCCATGATGATCAACGGCCCGTGGGCCGTCGCCGACACCTACGCGGGCAAGGAGTTCAAGGACAAGGCCAACCTGGGCATTGCCCCGGTCCCGGCCGGCTCCGCCGCGCAGGGCGCCCCGCAGGGCGGTCACAACCTGGCCGTCTACGCGGGCTCCAAGAACCTCGACGCCTCCTATGCCTTCGTCGACTACATGACGTCCGCGGAGACCCAGGCCAAGGTCACCAAGGAGCTGAGCCTGCTCCCGACCCGCACCTCCGCCTACGCCCGGCAGGACGTCGTCGACAACGAGATCGTCGGCTTCTTCAAGCCCGTCGTCGAGACCGCCGTCGAGCGCCCCTGGATCCCCGAGACCGGCAGCCTCTTCGCCCCGCTCGTCACCGAGTACACCAAGGTCCTCACCGGCCAGACCACGCCGGAGAAGGCCACGAAGACGACCGGCGACTCCTACCGCAAGCTCCTCAAGGGCTGGAAGTAACAGGAAGGCAGGCCGGCTGATGGCTGTCCACACCAGCCAGTCGGTGGCGAAGGCCGCGGGCGACGACGTCGCCCGCGGCCGGAGCCGCGGTACTGGCAACCCCCCGCCGCCGGGCAGGCTCCGGCGGGCCCTGTCGACCCACTGGTACGCCTGGACCATGGTCGCCCCGGTCGTCGTCGTGATCGGCGTGATCATCGGCTATCCGCTGGTCCGCGGCATCTACCTGTCGATGACCGATGCCAACGAGCGCAACGTCGAACGGTCCATCGGTGTCAACCACATGCCCGCCACGTACGAGTTCGTGGGCCTGGACAACTACACCGACGCCCTCACGGGCGATCAGTTCCTCGGCACGCTCGGCTGGACCCTGGTGTGGACGGTCTCCTGTGTGGCCATCACGTTCAGTCTCGGGATGGCCCTCGCCAACATCCTCAACCGCCGCATCGCCGGCCGTTCCGCGTACCGGATGGCGCTCATCCTGCCCTGGGCCATCCCCGGTTTCGTCTCCGTCTTCGCCTGGCGCTTCCTCTACAACGAGGACCGCGGGCTGCTCAACAAGATCCTGTCCGGCGGTGGGATCGACGGCATACCCTGGCTGAACGACCCCACCTGGGCGAAGTTCTCCGTCATCGCCGTCAACGTCTGGCTCGGCGTGCCGTTCATGATGGTCGCCCTGCTCGGCGGACTGCAGTCGATCCCCAGCGAGCACTACGAGGCCGCGGAGATGGACGGCGCCACCGCCTGGCAGCGCTTCCGCCACATCACGCTGCCGGGACTGCGGCCGGTCTCCACCACGGTGATCCTGCTCTCCACCATCTGGACCTTCAACATGTTCCCGGTGATCTTCCTGCTGACCCGCGGCGGACCCGGTGAGGCCACCCAGATCCTGGTCACCCAGGCGTACAAGTTCTCCTTCGAGATCAGCCCGCGCGACTTCGCGCAGTCCTCCACCTGGGGCGTGCTGATCCTCGTACTCCTGCTGATCTTCGCCGCCGTCTACCGGCGAGTCCTGCGCACCCAGGGAGACGACTGGTGACCACCGCCCCCGCAACCACCGCCCGCCCCGCGCGCAAGGTCCGGCTGCGCGGCGAGCGTTCGGCGCTGGCCTCCACCGGCCTGCACCTGACGCTCATCGTCGCGTCCGTGATCGCGGTCTTCCCCGTGCTCTGGGTCCTGCTCACCTCGCTGAAGCCCGCCGCGTACGCGACCACCACGGACTTCTTCAAAGAGACGACGTTCCAGAACTACACGAACCTGATCCAGAACACGAAGTTCCTCACCTGGTTCGGCAACTCCCTGCTCATCGCGGGACTCACCACGCTCATCGGCGTGATCGTCTCCGCGTCCACCGGCTACGCCGTCAGCCGCTTCCGCTTCCCCGGCAAGCGCGGGCTGATGTGGACGCTGCTGATCACCCAGATGTTCCCGGTCGCCGTCCTCATCGTGCCGATCTACAACATCATGGCGGGGATGGGGCTGCTCAATCAGCCCGCCGGCCTCGTCATCACCTACCTCACCATCTCGGTGCCGTTCTGTGCCTGGATGATGAAGGGCTTCTTCGACACCATCCCGCGCGAGATCGACGAGTCGGGCCAGGTCGACGGCCTCACCCCGTTCGGCACGTTCTGGCGGCTCATCCTGCCGCTCGCCAAGCCCGGCCTCGCCGTCACCGCGTTCTACTCCTTCATCACCGCGTGGGGCGAAGTGGCGTACGCCTCCGCCTTCATGGTCGGCGAGGACAACCTCACCCTCGCGGGCGGACTGCAGCTCTTCGTCAACCAGTACGGAGCCCAGTGGGGGCCGATGACCGCCGCGTCCGTGCTGATCGCGATACCCGCGGCCCTGGTCTTCCTCTTCGCGCAGAAGCACCTGGTCACCGGCATGTCCGCCGGAGCCGTCAAGGGCTGACCCCAGCACGCCCCGCACGACCCGCACGCACCAAGTCACGGCGGCCGCCGGCCCTCCGACCCGGTCCCGGCGCCGCTTCCCACCCAGACACCTCAGGGATGACATGACCCAGCACCTCGCTGCCCCCTCCACCGGCACGTCCGGCGACGCTCCGGCCCACCAGACCGGCTGGTGGCAGGACGCGGTGATCTACCAGGTCTATCCACGGAGCTTCGCCGACGGCAACGGCGACGGCATGGGCGATCTCGCAGGCGTACGCGGCAGACTGCCGTACCTCAAGGACCTCGGAGTGGACGCGGTCTGGCTCAGCCCGTTCTACGTCTCCCCGCAGGCCGACGCGGGGTACGACGTCGCCGACTACCGTGCCATCGACCCCATGTTCGGCACCCTGCTGGACGCCGACGCGCTGATCCGGGACGCCCACGACCTGGGCCTGCGGATCATCGTGGACCTGGTGCCCAACCACTCCTCCGACCAGCACGAGTGGTTCAAGCGCGCCCTCGCCGAGGGCCCCGGCTCCGCGCTGCGCGAGCGCTACCACTTCCGCCCCGGCAAGGGCACCGACGGCGAACTGCCGCCCAACGACTGGGAGTCCGTCTTCGGCGGTCCCGCCTGGACCCGGACCACCGACCCGGACGGCACCCCCGGCGACTGGTACCTCCACCTCTTCGCGCCCGAGCAGCCCGACTTCAACTGGGAACACCCGGCCGTGGCCGACGAGTTCCGCTCGATCCTGCGCTTCTGGCTCGACATGGGCGTCGACGGCTTCCGGGTCGACGTGGCCCACGGCCTGGTCAAGGCCGAGGGTCTGCCGGACCTCGGCAGTCACGACCAGCTCAAGCTGCTCGGCAACGACGTCATGCCGTTCTTCGACCAGGACGGCGTGCACGAGATCTACCGCTCCTGGCGCACCATCCTCGACGAGTACTCCGTAAAGAAGGGGCCCGAAGGGCCTTCGTCGGAAGGGCGGTGGTGGGAGACGGGCGGGCGGATCCTCGTCGCCGAGGCCTGGACCCACACCGTCGAGCGCACCGCCAACTACGTACGCTCCGACGAGATGCACCAGGCGTTCAACTTCCAGTACCTCTCCGCCGCCTGGGACGCCGCCGAGCTCCGCAAGGTCATCGACAGCTCGCTCGACGCGATGCGCCCGGTCGGCGCCCCCACCACCTGGGTGCTCTCCAACCACGACGTGACCCGGCACAGCACCCGGTTCGCCAACCCGCCCGGCCTCGGCACCCAGATCCGCACCCCCGGCGACCGCGAGCTGGGCCTGCGCCGGGCCCGCGCCGCCACCCTGCTGATGCTGGCGCTGCCCGGTTCCGCGTACGTCTACCAGGGCGAGGAACTCGGCCTGCCCGACGTCACCGACCTGCCCGACGAGGTCCGCCAGGACCCGTCGTTCTTCCGCGCCGAGGGCCAGGACGGCTTCCGTGACGGCTGCCGGGTGCCGATCCCGTGGACCCGCGACGGCAGCTCGTACGGCTTCGGCGACGGCGGCAGCTGGCTGCCGCAGCCCGCCGGCTGGGGCGAGCTGAGCGTCCAGGCGCAGACCGGCCGGGCCGGCTCCACGCTGGAGCTGTACCGGGCCGCGATCGCCGCCCGCCGGGCACACCCGGGTCTCGGCGCCGGAACCGCGGTGGAGTGGCTGGGGGCCCCCGAGGGGCTGCTGATCTTCGCCCGCCCCGGCTTCGTCTGCACCGTCAACACCACGGACCGGCCGGTGCGCATCCCGGTACGCGGCACCGTCCTGCTGTCCAGCGGCCCGGTCGTCACCGACGGCGCCGAGATCGAGCTGCCCGCGGACACCACGGTGTGGTGGACGGTGTGACGGTACCCCTGCCCAGGGCGTCTCTTCCGGATCAGGTCGGATCAGGGAGCGGGGACTGGCGCGTGCAGCTGCAAGGCGGAGGAGGGAGCCCACGCGGAGCGTCGGCGACTGACGACAACGCCGCAGATGCACGCGCCAGCCCCCGCGAGCCCGGCAAGATCCGGAAGAGAGGCCCTGGGACCGGCGGTGCGCCGAGGCTCTCGGACATCGCCGGCCAGGCAGCGGTCAGCGAGGCGACCGTCAGCCGGGTGCTCAACGGGAAACCGGGCGTCGCGGACCCCACGCGTCAGCGGGTGCTCGCCGCGCTGGACATCCTCGGCTACGAACGCCCCGTGCGGCTGCGCAGGCGCAGTGCCGGGCTGATCGGGCTGGTGACGCCCGAGCTCACCAACCCGATCTTCCCGGCGTTCGCGCAGTCCGTCGAACAGGTGCTGGCCGGGCACGGCTACACCCCGGTGCTCTGCACCCAGCTGCCCGGCGGCGCCACCGAGGACGAGCTCGTCGAACAGCTCGTCGAACGCGGCGTCGACGGGATCGTCTTCCTCTCCGGGCTGCACGCCGACATGTCGGCCGACCCGGCCCGGTACGCCGCGCTCACCGACCGCGGAGTGCCGTTCGTCCTGATCAACGGCTACAACGAACGGATCAGCGCGCCGTTCGTCTCGCCCGACGACTCCGCCGCCGTGCGGATGGCCGTCGGGCACCTCGCCGAACTCGGCCACAGCCGGGTCGGTCTGGCGATCGGGCCGCAGCGCTATGTGCCGTCCCGGCGCAAGCGCGAGGGCTTCCTCGACGCCGCCGTGAGCCTGCTGGGCCTGGACCGTGCCGAGGCCGAACTCCTCGTCTGTCCCACGTTGTTCAGCGTCGAGGGCGGCCAGGTCGCGGCGGGCGCGCTGCTCGACCAGGGGTGCACCGGCATCGTCTGCGGCAGCGACCTGATGGCGCTGGGCGTGGTGCGTGCGGCCCGGGAGCGCGGGCTCGGCGTGCCGCGCGACGTGTCGGTGGTGGGCTTCGACGACTCGCAGCTGATCGCGTTCACCGATCCGCCGCTGACGACGGTGCGTCAGCCCGTGCAGGCGATGGCGGCGGCAGCGGTGAGCGCCCTGCTGGAGGAGATCGGCGGCAGCCCGGTGCAGCGTACGGAGTACGTGTTCCAGCCGGAGCTGGTGGTACGGGGATCCACCGCGGCGGTCCGGGGCGTCTGAGGCCGCAGGGCTGTCCGGACGTACAGGAGAGGCACCGGGAGCCGGCCCTGAATGGGCCTGCGGGGAGTGAGCGGCTCCGGGTGCCTCTCTTGCCGTGACCGGCCCGGCCGACCGGGCGCGTGGGGGTCCGGGGTCGCCGGAACCCCCGGCCGACCGGACCGGAGTCGGGAGAAACTTAACAGTGCTGCAATGTTTTGCGTAAGTCCTTGCAGGCAGAAAACTGCTGGGTTTCGCGGATGTGAGCGGGTGGTGTCCAAAGGGTTGACCGGAACCTGACGGGCTCGTACGGTCTCCACCGCGGCAAGGTTTGCATTCTTGCAGCAAGAACCTTCAGGAGCCTTGAGGGCAGGGCGCGTTGCCACGTGAGGCTGCACCGTCACCCGCATTTCCCCCCACAGCAGGAGGAAACATGGCACGCAGACCACTGTCCGCGGCGCTCGCCCTGGCAGCAGGCGCCGCCGCCCTCGTGGCCCCCACCACGACCGCCCAGGCATCCACCCCCGGGGACAAGGACGTCACCGCCGTCCTCTTCGAGTGGAAGTTCGACTCCGTGGCCAGGGCCTGCACGGACTCCCTCGGCCCGGCCGGCTACGGCTACGTCCAGGTCTCGCCGCCCCAGGAGCACATCCGGGGCAGCCAGTGGTGGACCTCGTACCAGCCCGTCAGCTACAAGATCGCCGGACGGCTCGGCGACCGCGCTTCCTTCGCCAACATGGTCAGCACCTGCCACAGCGCCGGCGTCAAGGTCGTCGCGGACTCCGTCATCAACCACATGTCGGCCGGCTCGGGCACCGGCACCGGCGGCTCCTCGTACACCAAGTACGACTACCCCGGCGTGTACTCCGCGGCCGACATGGACGACTGCACCGCGCAGATCAGCAACTACCAGGACCGCGCCAACGTCCAGAACTGCGAACTCGTCGGCCTCGCCGACCTGGACACCGGCGAGGACTACGTACGCGGCAGGATCGCCGGATACCTCAACGACCTGCTCTCCCTCGGCGTCGACGGCCTCCGCATCGACGCGGCCAAGCACATGCCCGCCGCCGACCTCGCGAACATCAAGTCGCGGCTGAGCAATCCCAACGCGTACTGGAAGCAGGAAGCGATATACGGCGCGGGCGAGGCCGTCCGGCCCGACGAGTACACCGGCACCGGGGATGTCCAGGAATTCCGGTACGCCCGCAGCCTCAAGCAGGTCTTCAACAACGAGAACCTCGCCTATCTGAAGAACTTCGGCGAGGGCTGGGGCTTCATGCCGTCGTCGAAGGCGGCGGTCTTCGTCGACAACCACGACACCGAGCGCGGCGGCGACACGCTGAACTACAAGGACGGCGCGAACTACACCCTCGCCAATGTCTTCATGCTGGCCTGGCCGTACGGCTCGCCCGACGTCCACTCCGGCTACGAGTGGTCCGACAAGGACGCCGGTCCGCCCAACGGCGGCACGGTGAACGCCTGTTACAGCGACGGCTGGAAGTGCCAGCACGCCTGGCGCGAGATCTCCTCCATGGTCGGCTTCCGCAACACCGCGCGCGGCGAGGCCGTCACCGACTGGTGGGACGACGGCGGCGACCGGATCGCGTTCGGCCGCGGGGCGAAGGCGTACGTCGCCATCAACCACGAGAGCTCCTCGCTGACCCGTACGTTCCAGACCTCGCTGCCCGCCGGTGACTACTGCGACATCCAGTCCGGCAACGGCGTCACGGTGAACGGGTCGGGCCAGTTCACCGCGACCCTGGGCGCGAACACGGCGGTGGCGCTCCAGGTGAACGCCCGTAACTGCGCGTCCACCGGCTGACCTCGGCGCCCGTTCACGGCGCCCCGGCCCGTGATGTGCGGCGACCGGGGCGAGGGCGTACCAGGGCGATCCCCGCAGGACGACGCAGTGAGAGGACGTCCGGCCCGCGGTGCCGGACGAGTCCGTGTCGTCCGAGGAGACGCCCTGGTGGGCCCCGCCCCG